>NC_016002.1:3897500-4117500 GCF_000283535.1 Pseudogulbenkiania sp. NH8B | reverse complement strand
GGCCACACTGTCTCCTCCTGAGACTCAGCGAAGTTGAAATGTTTGTGAAGATGCAATCTCCCCGCTGCTAGACGGAAAGACCCCGTGAACCTTTACTGTAGCTTTGCATTGGACTTTGAACAGACTTGTGTAGGATAGGTGGGAGGCTATGAAGCTGAGACGCTAGTTTCAGTGGAGCCGTCCTTGAAATACCACCCTGGTGTGTTTGAGGTTCTAACCTTGGTCCGTGATCCGGATCGGGGACAGTGCATGGTAGGCAGTTTGACTGGGGCGGTCTCCTCCCAAAGTGTAACGGAGGAGTTCGAAGGTCACCTAGGTACGGTCGGAAATCGTGCTGATAGTGCAATGGCATAAGGTGGCTTAACTGCGAGACCGACAAGTCGAGCAGGTGCGAAAGCAGGACATAGTGATCCGGTGGTTCTGAATGGAAGGGCCATCGCTCAACGGATAAAAGGTACTCCGGGGATAACAGGCTGATTCCGCCCAAGAGTTCACATCGACGGCGGAGTTTGGCACCTCGATGTCGGCTCATCACATCCTGGGGCTGTAGCCGGTCCCAAGGGTATGGCTGTTCGCCATTTAAAGTGGTACGTGAGCTGGGTTCAAAACGTCGTGAGACAGTTTGGTCCCTATCTGCAGTGGGCGTTGGAAGTTTGACGGGGGCTGCTCCTAGTACGAGAGGACCGGAGTGGACGAACCTCTGGTGTACCGGTTGTCACGCCAGTGGCATTGCCGGGTAGCTAAGTTCGGAAGAGATAACCGCTGAAAGCATCTAAGCGGGAAACTCGCCTGAAGATGAGACTTCCCTGAGGGCTTGACCCTCCTGAAGAGTCGTTCGAGACCAGGACGTTGATAGGTCGGGTGTGGAAGCGCTGTGAGGCGTGAAGCTAACCGATACTAATTGCTCGTGAGGCTTGATCCTATCATTTGAGTGGCTTGGGCCACGCGGTGAATAGAGTGCGACGTACGATCGATTACCCAATTCGAAATGGAAGCTGAGAGGCTTCCAGGCTTCTTCCCGTTTGTTGACAGTTTATGTCTGGCGGCCTTAGCGAGGTGGTCCCACCCCTTCCCATCCCGAACAGGACCGTGAAACGCCTTAGCGCCGATGATAGTGCGGCATTGCCGTGTGAAAGTAGGACACCGCCAGACTCCCCTTACAAAAGCCCAGCTCATCCGAGCTGGGCTTTTGGCTTTGCACCCGCGGCGTGAATCCCTGGGCGCCGCCGTTTTACCGGCAAGGCGGCGCTTGGGGGCCGCCGTGACGGATGGTATCCTGACTGACTTGTCGAGCCGCAAGGCCGTGGCGCGCTGGCGTAGCCGCGTGCGGTCAGTTTGAAGGAAATCCATGAGCTATCCCTCTCCCCTGTTTGAAAACAAGATCTGTCCGCCGGAGCAACTGGCCGAACGGCTGGCGGCGCTGCCGCGCCCGCTGGTCTTCACCAACGGCTGCTTCGACATCCTGCATCGCGGCCACGTGACCTATCTGGCGCAGGCGGCGGCGCTGGGGGCAGGCCTGGTGGTGGCGATCAACACCGATGCCTCGGTCAAGCGCCTGGGCAAGGGCGACGACCGTCCGATCAATTCCCAAGGCAACCGCGCCGCAGTGCTGGCGGCGCTGGAGAGCGTCAGCCTAGTGACATGGTTCGATAGCGATACCCCGGCCGAGCTGATCGAGCTGGTCAAGCCCGACGTGCTGGTGAAGGGGGGCGACTGGACCCCGGACCGCATCGTCGGCGCGGCTGAAACGCTGGGACGCGGCGGCCAGGTGCATTCGATCCCGTTCCTGTTCGACACCTCGACCACCGCGACGCTGCAGAAGATCCGCGAAAGCGAAGGCAAGGCGTGAGCGAGCAATACGCATTCGCGGTGCTGAGGGCGTTGTCCGACGGCCGCTTTCATTCCGGCGAGGCGATCGCGCAGCAGCTGGGAGTATCGCGCACCCTGGTGTGGCAGGCGGTGCACGCCATCGAGAACGATTTCGGCCTGACGGTGTACAGCGTGCGCGGCCAGGGCTACAAGTTGGCCGAAGGGTTCGAATGGCTGGATGTGGCGGCGATCCGCGCCGGACTCTCGCCGGTGGCGGCTGAGGCCCTTACCGTGGCGGTGGCGGAGCGCATCGATTCGACCAATTCCCAGCTGATGCAGCATGCCACCAGCAGCGATCTGCACGGCCTGGTGCTGGCCGCCGAGTTGCAGAGCGCCGGGCGCGGCCGTCTTGGCCGGCGCTGGCAGGCGCGCTTGGGGGCGGGGCTGACCTTCTCCCTGCTGTGGCGATTCGACAAGGGTCTGGCGGGGCTCGCCGGCCTGTCGCTGGCGGTCGGCGTGGCGCTGGCGCGCGCGCTGCGCGCGCTGGGGGCGCCGGTCATGCTGAAGTGGCCGAACGATGTGCTGCTCGACGGCAAGAAGCTGGCCGGCATCCTGATCGAGCTCTCCGGCGAGGCGATGGGGCCGGCGGCGGTGGTGATCGGCATCGGCCTCAACCTGCAATCGCCGGGCGAGGTCGATCAGCCGGTGGCGGCGCTGGATCAGGCCGGTGTCCGTGTGGGTCGCAATGCCCTGCTGGCGGCGCTGCTCAACGAGCTGCAGCAGGTTCTCGACGCCTTTGCCAAACAGGGGTTCGCCGCAGTACGCGAAGAGTGGCTGGCGTTGTCGGCGCACCGCGACAGCCCGGTGCGCCTGTCGTTCTCGCACGGCGAGCCGATCGAGGGTATCGCCCGCGGCGTGGCCGAGGACGGCGCGTTGGAAGTGGAAACAGCGGCGGGAATGCAGCGCTTCCACGTCGGCGAAGTGAGCCTGAGGCCGTTGTCGTGAAGCTGCTGATCGACGCCGGCAATACCCGGGTGAAGTGGGCGCTGCACGATGGCCGCGACTGGCTGGCGCAGGGCGCGGTGGCGCACGCCGACATCCCGACCCTGGCCGCGGTCTGGGCGGGGTATCCCATTCGCGGCGTGCACGCGGCCTCGGTGGCGAGTGCGGCGGTGACGGCGGCACTGGAGGCGGTGGTGCCGCAGCCGGTGCAGTGGGTGAGGTCGCAGCGTGACGGTGGCGGAGTATGCAACCATTACCGTGACCCGGGCGAGCAGGGGGCAGACCGCTGGCTGGCGGTGCTGGCGGCGCGCGAATTGGTTGCTGGCGACGTGGTGGTGGCCTGTGCCGGCACCGCGTTGACGGTGGAGGCGCTGACCGCCGAGGGCGATTATCTGGGCGGGCTGATCCTGCCCGGGCATGCCTTGATGCTGGAGAGCCTGGCGCGCGGTACCGCCAACCTCAACCGGGTGCCGGGGCAGGTGGTGGCATTTCCGCAAGGCACGCAGGATGCGCTGGCGTCGGGGGCGGTGGACGCCTTGTGCGGCGCGATCGAGCGCATGCGGGGCCGTCTGGCCGAGACCACCGGACGCGGGCCGGCCGAACTGCTGCTGACCGGGGGCGATGCCGAGCGGCTGGCACCCTGGCTCGCGGCACCGCTGCGGATCGTGGATAATCTGGTCCTCATGGGATTGTTAAAAGTGGCGGGCGAATCATGAAGTGGTTTCTAGCCTTGGTGGTTGGGCTGAATCTGGTGGCGGCATTGTACGGGGCGCTGAAGCCGCACCCGACGGTCGATATCCACGCCCAGGAAGTCAGTCCGGAGTCGCTCAAGCTGCTGCCGGCCGGCTGGGTCGCCGCGTCGGCCCCCGTCGCCATGACGGCGAAGGTGGTGACGAGCGCGCCGGCCGCCGCGGCGACCCCGACCGCGCTGCCGGCCTCGCTCGATGCCGTGCCGGCGGTTGCGCCAGGAAAGGCAGCCGTGCCAGTCCCGAATCCGGTGGAGGCCAAGCCCGTGCCTGCGCCCAAGCTGGCAGCGGTGCCGCCGGCCCCGGTCGAGGCCGCTCCGAAGGTCGCGGTAGCCAAGCCCGAGGCGCTGGCGTGCTACCAGTGGGGGCCGTTCGAGGCGCGCCAGCTGGCTCACGTGAAGGCACGCCTGGCATCGCTCAAGCTCGGCGCGGGCCAGCTCAAGGAGACGCAGAGCAGCGAGCTGCGCGGCAGCGGCAAGTTCTGGGTCTTCCACCCGGCGCTGGCGACGCCGGCCGAAGCGCAGACCTTGCTGGCCGAGCTCAAGGGCAAGGGTTTCGACGGCTACATCGTGCAGAACGACGAGCGCAAGGGCAGCGTGTCGCTCGGTCTGTTCGGCAGCGAGGCCTCGGCCCAGGCGCTGGCGGCCAAGGCCAAGGCGGCGGGGTATGCCAAGGTGCAGGTCGAGCCGCGTGGTCAGCAGGTGACCCGCACCCGGCTCACGCTGGGGGCGCTGAACGCGCAGCAGGTTGCGCATCTTGAGGCATTGCAGAAGCGTTTGCTGCCGGGAGTGCCGCTGGCGGCGTGTCCGTGAACGTCGGCCCGCTTGCCAGTGCGCAGCGGGCGGCGCATTATTGAAAAGCGGCGCTCCTGCCGCTTTTTCTTTGGCCATCTGCTGCCATGTCGCGACGCGTCAATATCACCCGGTTGTTGGACCGGGGGCCTTTCAACGACCGGGTCATCCATCAGCTCGGCTGGTCGATGGCGTTCAGCGCCGGCGCCCTCAACGCCGGCGGTTTCCTCGCGGTACACCGCTACACCTCCCACGTTTCCGGCGTCGTCTCCAGCATGGCGGACCATTTCGCGCTGGGCGAATTGCGCCTGGCCCTGTCCGCGCTGTTGATGCTGGTGAGCTTCGTGGCCGGGGCGATGCATTCCACCTGGCTGATCATCTGGGCACGGCGCCGGCGCCTGCGCGGCGGCTACGGCGTGTCGATCATGGAGGAGGCCCTGCTGCTGCTGCTGTTCGGCCTGCTGGGGGCGGGGCTGTCGACGCACAAGGGGCTGTTGACGCCGCCGACGGTGCTGCTGCTGTGCTTCATCATGGGCATGCACAACACCATCGTCACCAAGCTGTCGCGCGGGCTGCTGCGCACCACGCACATGACCGGCACCGCCACCGACATCGGCATCGAGCTGGCCAAGCTGCTCTACCTTGATCGCGCCGGCCCGACGCGGGTGCAACGGGTGCAGGCCAATCACGCCAAGCTGCGGCTCTACCTGCTGATCCTGGTGTCGTTCTTCGTCGGCGGGGTGGTCGGGGCGCTGGGTTTCAAGCATCTCGGTTTCGGCTTTTCGCTGCCGCTGGCGGGCGGGCTGTTCCTGCTCGGCTTGCGCCCGGTGTGGTACGACGTGAGGCTGCGTCTGCGCCTGTGGCAGCAGCAGGGCTGGGCGGCGCGCGATCATTCATCAAATTGACATGACGTCGTGATCTGTTTGTCATGTCCAGCTCTTAGGCTTGGCGGTCGATTCCCTGCGGGGTGAGACCGATTTTCCAGGAGCGTTGTAATGAGCGAGAGCTACAGGATCAAGCAGCACGGCGTGGACGAACCGACCAATCCTTCGGCCAACCTGGCCCTGTCCGAGGTGCTGGCAGCGCGTTTCTCGCGCCGTGGCGTGCTGAAAGGCACCGGGGCGGCCGGGCTGGCCGGCCTGCTGGGCGGTAGCCTGGCCACGCTGGCCGAGGCGGCGCAGATGCCGTTCGCGCGCAAGGCTCCGGTGCTGGGCTTCAAGCCGGTGCCGTTCGGTTTCGAGGACAAGGTGGTGGTGCCGGAAGGCTACGTGGCGGACGTGCTGTACGCCTGGGGCGATCCGGTCGGCATCAAGGGGGCGATGCCGGCGTTCAAGCCGGATGCATCCAACAGCGCCGCCGAGCAGGAACTGCAGGCCGGCATGCACCACGACGGCATGGCCTTCTTCCCGCTGCCGCTGGGCTCTACCGGCTCCAAGCACGGCCTGATGGCGATCAACCACGAATACACCGACGACGGTTTGCTGCACAGCGACGGCATGAAGACCTGGAACGCCGACAAGGTGAAGAAGGCGCAGGCGGCGGTGGGGGTGTCGGTGATCGAGGTCGAGGCCACCGGCAAGGGCGGCTGGAAGGTGGTGCGCCCGTCCAGATACGCGCGCCGCATCCACGCCAACACTCCGATCGCCATCCAGGGCCCGGCGCGCGGCCACGCGCTGATGCAGACCGAGGCCGACCCGAAGGGGATGGAGGTGCTCGGCACCTTCCAGAACTGCGCCAGCGGCCCGACGCCGTGGGGCACCTACCTCACCTGCGAAGAAAACTTCGACGGCGTGTTCGTCAACGATTCCGGCAAGCTGACCGACTTGGAGAAGCGCTACGGCATCTCCAACAAGGACGCCGGCTACAAGTGGGCATGGGAAGATTTCCGCTTCGACGCCCAGCTCAACCCGAACGAGCCGAACCGCTTCGGCTGGGTGGTGGAGATCGATCCGTTCGATCCGAAAGCCAAGCCGGTCAAACGCACGGCCTTGGGCCGTTTCAAGCACGAAGGCGCGACGGTGACGATCGCCCCGTCCGGCCACGCCGTGGTGTACATGGGCGACGACCAGCGCTTCGAGTACATCTACAAGTTCGTTTCCAAGAACACGTTCGATCCGAAAAACCGCAAGGCCAACATGCACCTGCTGGACGAGGGCACGCTGTACGTGGCGCGCTTCGACGCCGACGGTTCCGGCCAGTGGCTGCCGCTGGTGGCCGGCCAGAACGGTCTGAGCGCCGACAAGGGCTTCGCCAGCCAGGGCGACGTGGTGATCAAGGCGCGCATGGCGGCCGACGTGATGGGCGCCACCAAGATGGACCGTCCGGAATGGATCGCGGTGCATAGCCACAAGCCGGGCGAGGTGTACTGCACCCTGACCAACAACAGCGACCGCGGCAAGGACGGCAAGCCGGGCCCGGACGCCGCCAACCCGCGCGCCGACAACAAGTTCGGCCACATCATCCGCTGGAACGAGCACGGCGGCGACGCCGCCGCCATGGTGTTCAAGTGGGACATCTTCGCGCTGGCGGGCCGTCCCGACGCGGCCAAGCCGGAGCACAAGGGCAACATCAAGGGCGATTATTTCGGCAGCCAGGATGGCCTGAAGTTCGACTACAACGGCGTGTTGTGGGTCGAGACCGACGTCTCCACCTCGACGGTGAACATGAAAGAGTACCAGGGTATGGGCAACAACCAGATGCTGGCGGTGGTGCCGGAGACCGGCGAGTTCCGTCGCTTCCTGACCGGCCCGAACGGCTGCGAGATCACCGGCATCGCCTTCACCCCGGACAACAAGACGCTGTTCATCAATATCCAGCACCCGGGCGAGCCGGACAGCGAGCGCTCCGATCCGGACAAGCCGCTGGCGATCTCCAGCTGGCCGGAGGGGCCGAAAGCCGGCCGGCCGCGCGCCGCTACCGTGGTGATCCGCAAGCTGGACGGCGGCGTGATCGGCTCCTGATTGTCGTCGTACCTCTGAAGCCTCTGCCGGCGGGGTCCCCGCCGGTTTTTTTCATGCCGGGGTGGCTTCGGCCAACCCCGGCGGGCTTGAAAGTACCGGGCCGGCGCGGCACACTATCGGCCTCCGTGCCAAGGCGGCGCGGCAGCCTCAACCCGTCGGCTCGCAAGATGGACGGGAAGCGTCGGTGCCGGCTGTGGTGCCGCTCCGGCGTACTCTCTGACGGAGAGTTTCATGTCTCACACGATTCATGGCGATGGCGCCATTCGTCGTACCTCGCTGTACGGTTCCTCAATCGAAAACACTTACGCCGGCGTGCTCAGCTTCATGCGCCGCAACTACACGCGCGACCTCAGCGGCGTCGACGTGGCGATTTCCGGCATCCCGCTCGACCTGGCGGTGACCTTCCGCCCCGGCGCGCGTCTCGGTCCGGCGGCGGTGCGCGCCGCCAGCGTGCAGTTGGCCGAACTGAAGCCGTTTCCGTGGGGCTTCGACCCGTTCGACGACCTGGCGGTGATCGACTACGGCGACTGCTGGTTCGACGCCCACAACCCGCTGACCATCAAGGACAGCATCATCGAGCACGCGCGCACCATCCTGGCCTCCGGCGCCAAGATGCTGACCTTCGGCGGCGACCACTACGTCACCTACCCGCTGTTGATCGCGCACGCCGAGAAGTTCGGCAAGCCGCTGTCGATCATCCACTTCGACGCGCACTGCGACACCTGGCCGGACGACAGCCCCGATTCGCTCAACCACGGCACCATGTTCTACAAGGCGGTGAAGGACGGCCTGATCGACCCGCAGACCTCGGTGCAGGTCGGCCTGCGCACCTGGAACGACGACTTCATGGGCATCCAGCGCCTGGATGCGCCGTGGGTGCACGACCACGGCACCGATGCCGCTATCGCGCGCATCAAGGAGATCGTCGGCGACAACCCGACCTACCTCACCTTCGACATCGACTGTCTCGACCCGGCGTTCGCGCCGGGCACCGGCACCCCGGTGCCGGGCGGGCTGACCACGGCGCAGGCGCTGAAGATCGTGCGCAACCTGGGCGACGTCAACCTGGTCGGCATGGACGTGGTGGAGGTGTCGCCGCCGTTCGACCAGAGCGAGATCACCGCGCTGGCCGCGGCGCACATCGCCTGCGATCTGCTGTGCCTGCTGCGCAACCGCAAGCTGGCCGGCACGCTGTAAGCGTTCCTCCCGCCCCCTCTCCGATGACGCCACTGCCCGCAGTGGCGTTGTTTTTTGTATGCTGCTGTCAGATCGATGCCGGATACCCGTATGAAGACCATGATGCTCCGTGTCGGCCTCGCCACCCTCGGTGCGGCCGGCCTGCTGTCGCCGCTGCCGGCGGCAGCGCAATTGCTGCAGGGCCAGATTGGCAGCGCCGCGGTGGTGATGGAATTGAACCTCGCCAAGGATGGCAAGGCCGACGGCCGCTACTTTTACCGCAAGTATCACCACGACATCGCGCTGGACGGCCAGCGCCGCGCCGACGGCAGCGTCATGCTGGGCGAGAACCAGGGCTACGACGAGAGCCGTACCGACCTGGTGCTGCGCCCGGACGGCAAGGGCGGCTGGCAGGGGCGCTGGCAGGGCAGCAAGCCGGTCAGCCTGAGCCCGCTGCCGCCCGACGCCTTGCCCGCCAGCGAGGTGGCCGCGCTGGCACGGCTGCGCCAGCAGCATCCCTACGAGTTCGTGCGCCTGGCCGATCTGACGCTGCGTCCGGGGCGGGAGCAGCGCGTCGGCAGCTACCGGCTGCGCTGGTGGCAGGAGCCGGTCAGCAAGATCCGCTTCTTCCGGGTGGAGGAGGGCTACCCCGCCGGGGTGCAGCAGCGCCTCAACCGCGTGCTGGAGAGCCGGCACTGGCAGGAGGTGAACGGCTACTTCGACTGTGCCTTGGGCGGTGCGCGCCGCCGCGGCTTCGATTACGAGCAGACGGTCACGCCGCGCCTGCTCAACGAACACGTGCTCAGCGCCAGCGTGTTCACCAGTTTCGACTGCGGCGGCGCCCACCCCGATTTCGGCGACAACCCGCTCAACCTCGAGGTGCAGAGCGGCCGTGAACTGCAGTTGGAGGACGTGCTGTGGCTGGGCCAGGGCAAGCCCCGGCTGGCGCGTGATGCCGACGGTCATTTGCAGAATTACGACTACCAGAACAAGGTGCTCGGCCCGTGGCTGGCACGCACCCTGCGCCAGCTCTACCCGCAGCAGATGGCGTCGCCGGGCAAGGACGACGGCTGCGACTACCGCGACAGCGGGCTGTGGACCTTGCCGACCTGGTACCTGCTGCCGCAGGGGCTGTACCTTGGGCCGTCGTTCCCGCGCGTGGCGCGCGCCTGCGAGTACCCGGAATGGCCGGTGCTGCCGTGGAAAGTGGTGGACCGCCACCGTGGCGAGGCGGCGCTGCCGCTGCACTGAGGGCGGACGGCAACGCCCGGCACCGGGGTTCAGAACGCGGTGGCGACGACCAGCAGCACCAGCAGCACGATCTCGCTGCACTCCACACCGGCACCGAGGCAGTCGCCGCTCATGCCGCCGACGCGTTGCGCCAGGAAACGGCGCCAGCCCCACAGCGCCAGCGGCGCCAGCAGCAGGGCCGGGGCGAGCAGCGCGGAGAGCAGCGCGAGCGCGGCGGCGCCCAGCGCCAAGGCGCGCCAGTCGGGCTTGCCGGCGAACAGCGCGGCGCTGCCGGCAGCCAGCGGCGGCAGGGAGACTGACCACCAGACCGCACCGAGGCGGGCCCAGGCCGGCAGCAGCAGCAGCCCCCACAGGTTGGCTGAGGATTTGGCGAGCAGCATCAGCAGCACCAGCTTGGCAATCAGCGCCAGCACCAGCGCGATCACGCCGAAGCTGCCGACGTGCGGCTCCTTCATCACCGCCAGCATGCGCTCGCGCGAACGGTGCGCGGCGCCCAGACCGTCGGCCAGGTCCGCCAGGCCGTCCAGATGCAGCCCGCCGCTGACCCAGACCCACGCGCCCAGCGCGGCGAGCGCCCCGAGCCACGGGTCGACGCGCGTGCCCAGCCACAGCGCCGCCGCCAGCAGGGCGCCGATCAGCGCGCCAACCACGGTGAACCAGCGCGCGCTGTCGGCCAGCCACTCCGGGCGGTATTCCTCGAGCGCCGGGGTGGGCAGCCGGGTGAGGAACTGCAGCGCCAGGATCAGTCCGCGCATGGCGGCTCCAGGCGCAGCAGGTAAGCGGGGTGGCCGTCGAGAATGGAGAGCTGGGCGAAGCCGCCACGCTGTACCGTCAACAGCCGCGCCACGTTGAAGCCGGTGCCGAGCAGCTCGGCCAAGAGCACGGTGATCACGCCGCCGTGGCTTACCAGCACGCGGTGGCTGCCGCGCGCCTCGCTCATCCAGCCGGCAAAACCGGCCAGCACGCGGGTGCGGAAGGTGTCGAAGTCCTCGCCGCCGGGGGCGTCGAGCGAGCCTTCGGCCAACCTTTGGCTCCAGTCGGGGTGGCGCGCCGCCAGCTCGGCGAGCGCCATGCCGTCCCAGGTGCCGAAGTCGCACTCGGCCAGCCGCTCGTCCAGCTTGAGCGGCACGCCGCCGGCGAGCGCCTGCTGCACGGCGAATTCGCGGCAGCGCTTGAGCGGCGAGCTGGCGATGGCGGTGACCGGCGCCAGGGCGTTGACGCGCTGCCAGCTGGCGGCGAGCTGGCGCCGGCCGCGCTCGTTCAACGCCAGGTCGAGGCGGCCCACCAGCCGCCCCTCGTGGTCGATGTCGCCGTGGCGCAGCAAGGTCAGCGTGTACGGGTTCACTCGGCCTTTTCCGACACGCCGGCCTCGGCGAAGGTGGCCATCTCGTTGTGCAGCAGGATCGCCGACTGCAGCAGCGGCAGGCACAGCGCGGCGCCGGAACCCTCGCCCAGGCGCAGGCCGAGTTCCACCAGCGGCGTCAGGCCCAGGGTTTCCAGCGCGATGCCGTGGCCGGTTTCCTGCGAGCGGTGGCTGGCGATCAGCCAGTCGGCCACCGCCGGCTGCAGCGCCTTGGCCACCAGCGCGGCGGCGCTGGTGATGAAACCGTCCACCAGCGACGGCACGCCCAGCGCGGCGCCTTCCAGGTAGAAGCCGGCGATGGCGGCGATTTCCAGCCCGCCCAGCTCGGCCAGCACCTCCAGCGCCGCCAGCTCACGCCCGGCCAGCCGCGCCAGCGCGTCCACCACCACCTGGCGTTTGAGCGCCAGGCCGGCGTCGTCGACCCCGGTGCCGCGGCCGACCACGATCTCCGGCGCGGCGCCGGACAGGCGGCAGATCAGCGCCGCCGACGGCGTGGTGTTGCCGATGCCCATGTCGCCGGCCACCAGCAGGTTGGCGCCCGCTTCCACGGCGCGGCGTGCGGCGTCCCGTCCCACCGCCAGTGCGGCTTCCGCCTCGGCCAGGGAGAGCGCGGCCTCGCGGCGCAGGTTGGCCGAAGCGCGGCGCACCTTGGCGTGCACGATGGGCAGGCCGCTGAGATCGCCGGCCACGCCGGCGTCGACCACCTCGAGCCGGGCACCGTGCTGGCGCGCCAGCACGCAGATCGCCGCGCCGCCGGCGGCGAAGTTCTTCACCATCTCGGCGGTCACCGCCTGCGGGAAGGCGGACACGCCTTCGTCCGTCACGCCGTGGTCGGCGGCGAACAGCGTGATCGCCGGCCGCAGCAGTGCCGGCTGCACCTTGCCTTGCCAGCCGGCAAAGCGGCAGGCCAGCGCTTCCAGTTGGCCGAGGCTGCCGGCCGGTTTGGTCAGGGTGTCCTGGCGGGCGCGAGCCAGGGCGGCGGAGGCCGCATCGGGAGCGGCAATGGGGGAGAGGAATGTCGTCATGGGCGAGACCTTAAGCCAAGCCCGGGGTCACGGCAACAGAGGCGTACCGGCCACGGGGGCAGTTTGTCGGGAAAGCGTGGGTAGCGGCGGGTATAATAGCGCCGCGGCCGCCGTCCGTATCTACACCGGATGGCCAAGCGTCCCGCCGCGCCCCCTTTTTCATCAGCAGATCATCCCGCCATGACCCATCTCATCAGCGGCGGCGCGCGCTCCGGCAAGAGCCGCTTCGCCGAACAGCTGGCGCTGGCCCACCCGGGGCCGGTCGCCTACGTCGCCACCGCCGCGGTGGCGGACGCCGACTTCGCGGCGCGCGTCGCGCTGCACCGGGAGCGCCGTCCGGCCCACTGGGCCCTGTGCGAGGCCGAACGCGGCCTGGCCGCCGTGCTGGAGAGCGCCGCCGCCGCCGACACCCTGTTGCTGGTCGATTGCCTCGGCATGTGGCTGATGCGCTTCTGCCTCGACGACGGCCTCGACGAGGCCGATTTCGCGCGTGAAAAGGCGGCCCTGCTGCACGCCCTGGCCACGCTGCCCGGCGAGATCGTGCTGGTCAGCAACGAGATCGGCTGGGGCGTGGTGCCGCTGGGGCGGCTGTCACGCCGTTTCGTCGATGAGCTGGGGCGGCTCAACCAGGATATCGCGGCCCTTTGCGAGCGCGTTACGCTGGTCGCCTGCGGTCTGCCGCTGGTGTTGAAGGCTCCGCCCGAGGGCGCCGCCAGTCCCGCATTCCTGGCCGCCGCGAGCGGTTGTACCGCCCCCGAGACAGCGGCGCCCGGCGGGGTTTGACGCCCTGCCGAGGCTTGGCTATCCTCGCCGCCATGGACAAAGAACTTGAATATCTGGAATCCCGGGTAGCGGCGCTGATCGCCCGCATCCGCGAGCTGGAAGCACAGAACGGTCGCTTTGCCGAGGCGCTGGCGCAGGCCTTGAAGGAAAATGCCGAACTGCACTTCCGCGTCGAGGAAACCAAGACCCGGGTGGCGGCGCTGATCGAGCGGCTGCCCAAAGCCGAGGAAAATGAGGCATGAGTGAGGTAGTTCAGGTCGATATCGAACTGCTGGGACGGCAGTTCACCGTAGGAACGCCGCTGGCCGAGCGTGACACCCTGCTGCAGGCGGTGCAGCTGATCTCCGACAAGATCAACACCATCAAGGGACAGGGGCGCATCGTCGACGCCGACAAGATCGCCATCATGGCCGCGCTCAATATCGCCCACGATCTGCTGAAAACAAAAGTGGGGGGTGGCTTGGAGATGGCCGAGTTTCAGCGTAAAATACGAACCATGAGTGAAGCAGCCGATGCGGCGCTTCAACAAAGTCAGCACTCGCTGGGTTAAACGGCGAAGCTGACGCAGCACAGATCAGTTCATCCCCTGCGGTGTTCGTGACGGCTCAAAAATTCCTTTGAACCAATGCGTTCGCTTTGGTTGCCAGCATCTACCGTGCGGGTGCGCGCGTCCCACTGACGGATGTGCCCGATGCACGAGGCAGGCGACCCCCTGGAAACAGGGTTCAAGCGAATTTTGCCCGAACGGCACTCGCGGGGGGCTCTCCCTTCCATTCCATCGTGACCACTTCCGTGTCCATGACCCCCGACGACAAGCATGCCCTGCGCCGCGCCATCCGTCGTGCCCGCATGGCCTTGCCGCGCGCCTATCGTCAGGCCGCTGCCGAGGCGGTGGCGCGCCATGCCCGACGCTTCCTGGCACGCGGCCGGCGCATCGGCGGCTATCTCGCGGCCGGTTCCGAACTCGACCTCGAGCCGCTGATGAGCGCCGCGCTGTTCCGTGGCGCCGTGCTGTTCCTGCCGCAAATTCCGGATCGCGGCCGCCGGCTGTGGTTTTCCCGACTGGGCACGGCCAACCGCTGGAGCCGCCACCCGCGCTACGGCATCGCCGAGTACCATGGCCCGGTACTGCGCGCCCACAAGCTGGACGTGCTGTTCGTGCCGCTGTTGGGGGTGGACGAGGAAGGCTATCGGCTGGGGCAGGGGGGCGGCTTCTACGATACCACGCTGGCGTTCCGGCACCGTCAGGTGCACCGCCGCCGCCCGCTGCTGGTGGGGGTGGCGTACGACTGCCAGCGCGTGGCGCGGGTGCCCCGCGAGCCGTGGGACGTGCAGCTGGACTACCTGGTGACCGAGTCGGGACTACACCGCTTTCCGCGGCAAGCGGCCGTCGGCCCATAAACGAAAAAAGGCCGCACTTGCGGCCTTTTTTCTGTCTCGGGCGGGGATCAGCAGCGGCCTTTCATGGCCTGCCCCGGCGGACAGAAGCCACCGCCGCCGTAGGCGGGCTCGACCACGGCGGGTTCGAGGACGACGGGGGCGCGCACGCGGACGTGGGCGGGCTCGACGACACAGGCCGACAGGCTGCCGGCGGCAATCAGGGCAAACAGTAAGGTTTTCATATTATGGTCTCCAGCGGCGGCGTGGCCGACACCGCCCAGGGTTGGTGAGGCAGAGTGGTGATGCAAGGTGACACGTTCGGCTCCGCCGCTAGGCCCGGATGGCGGGCCGCACCGGCAAGAGCCATCCAGGGAGCGGCCGTGCCGCTTGGTTAATTATCGTCGTCGTCATCATGGCGTTCGTGCCGGTGATGGCGGTATTCCTCGCCGCCATAGCCACCATAATAGGTCGGTGCGACGATCACCCCCGGTTCGAGTACGATGGGCGAACGCACCCGGACGTGGGCCGGCTCGACAACGCAGGCCGACAGGCTGCCGGCGGCAATCAGGACAAGCAACAGGTTTTTCATATCATATTCTAGGGGGATGGCGCCCGGATCGCTGCCACCCGATGGTTGTGAGATTGTCGAGGAGCCCTCTGGCGCTAGCGTGTTCGGGAGCGGGCGATGCTTGATGTCTGCCGCGGTAACCGACCGTCAGCGGCGCCAGCCGCCCCAGCCATCGTAGTCGCGATGGTGATAGTCATGATCGTAGCCACGATCATGATAGGGGTACAAAGGCCGGACCACGCAGCCCGACAAGGTGGCGGTCACCAAAACGAGAATCAGGGCTTTCATGAGGGAGTCTCCTCGGTGCTGCCGGTGAGCGCGCTCGTTGCGTAAAGCCGGCGCGCTGCGCACAATTAATATGCCGGCAGAAGGTGCAATTCGAGCATAATCGAAGCTTCCGCCCGCCGGATACCCGAAAATTGCTAACAATTATTAAGTGGTTGTTGTGATAGAAGGTGCGTTTTGCCGGTCCGGGCGAGCGGGCGGCGTGACGATTCCGTGCCCTGCGACCGCCTCCGCCCTTGCCGGCCGCCGTTCCCGGCGACAGACGACAGACATAGGTTTTCCATGCGTTACTGGCTGATGAAATCGGAGCCCGACGAGGTCTCCATCGACCATCTCGCCGCCCGGCCGGGGCAGGCTTTCGAGTGGACCGGCGTGCGCAACTACCAGGCGCGCAACTTCATGCGCGACGCCATGCAGCCGGGCGACCGCGTGTTGTTCTGGCATTCCAGTTGCCCCGAGCCCGGTATTGCCGGCCTCGCCGAAGTGGTGACGCCGGCCCATGCCGATTCCTCGCAGTTCGACCCCGACAGCCCTTATTTCGACCCCAAGTCCACGACCGACGCGCCGCGCTGGCTGTGCGTGGACGTGCGTTTCCTGGCTAAGACCCGCCTGCTGTCCCCCGCCGAGTTGCGCGACCACCCGCCGCTCGCCGGGATGACCGTGCTCAAGCGCGGCAACCGTCTGTCCATCACCCCGGTCAGCGCCGACGAGTGGACCTACATCACGGAGCAACTGATCTGATGCTGTCGATTTCCTTGATCCTGGTGTTGCTGGGCTGCGGTGTGCTGGCCGGTTTTCTCGCCGGCCTGCTCGGGGTGGGGGGCGGGCTGGTGATCGTGCCGGTGGTGGTGGGCGTGCTGTCGGCGGCCCGGCTCGGCGGCGAACACGTGCAGCATCTGGCGGTGGGCACCTCGCTGGCGGTGATGGTGTTCACCAGCTTCTCCAGCGTGCTGGCGCACCATCGCAAGGGCGCGGTGAACTGGCGCATCGTGCGCGGCATGGCGCCGGCCATCGTCGCCGGCACCTTCCTCGGCAGCCTGGTCGCCGGTCTGATTCCCGGCCACGTGCTGCGCTGGTTCTTCGTGGTGTACGCCTATCTTGCCGGGCTGCAGCTGTTTTTCGGCGCCAAGCCGGCCGCCAGCCGCGACATGCCGGGGTTGCTCGGGCAGTGCGGCGCGGGCGGCGCGATCGGCATGATTTCCAGCTGGGTCGGCATCGGCGGCGGCTCGATGAGCGTGCCGTTCATGAACTGGTGCAACGTGCCGGTGCACACCGCCATCGCCACCAGCGCGGCGCTGGGTTGGCCGATCGCGGTGTCCGGCGCCATCGGTTACCTGGTGAGCGGCTGGGGCGCGCCCGGCCTGCCCTGGGGCTCGCTGGGCTTCGTCTACCTGCCGGCCACGCTGGCGCTGATGCTGATGACCGTGTTGTGCGCGCCGTTGGGGGCGCGCATGGCGCACGCCTTGCCGGTGGCGGGCCTGAAACGCGCCTTTGCCGTGCTGATGGCGGTGATGGCGTCGCAGATGCTGTACAGCCTGCTGCACTAGTACCTCACTGGTATCACCCCCGTTTTGCGTACCGCACCGGCAGAGTGCGGACGATCACCATCCGAGAATCAAGAGAGAGACATTATGTTGTTCCCCCCGCTCGAGCCTTACGCCTGCGGCATGTTGCCGCTGGACGACCTACACCTGATGTACTGGGAGCAATGCGGCAAGCCCGACGGTGTGCCGGTACTGTACCTGCACGGCGGCCCCGGCGACGGCTGCGCCCCGGCCTGTCGCCAGCTGTTCGATCCGTCGTTCTACCGTGCCGTGCTGTTCGATCAACGTGGCTGCGGCCGTTCGATTCCACGCGGCGAGATCCGCAGCAACACCACCGCGCACCTGCTCGACGACATCGAACAGCTGCGCGAACACCTCGGCATCGAGCGCTGGCTGGTGTGCGGCGGCTCGTGGGGCAGCACGCTGGCGCTGGCCTACGCCGAGGCGCATCCGCAACGCGTCAGCGGCCTGGTGCTGCGCGGCGTGTTCCTCGGTCGCGACGAGGAGATCGACTGGTTCCTGTCCGGCATGGGGCGCTTCTTTCCGGAGGCCGCTCAGCGTTTCGTGGCGCCGGTGCCCGAGGCGGTGCGCGGCGACTTCCTGCAGGCCTACTACCAACACCTGACCGATCCCGAGCCGATGGTGCACCTGGCGGCGGCGCGGCAATGGGCGCAGTACGAGAGCAGCTGTGCCACGTTGCTGCCCAATCCCGATGCGGTGGTGCGCGCCTCGAACGAGTTCAACGCCTTGCCGCTGGCCAGGCTCGAGGCGCATTACTTCAGCCATCGCCTGTTCCTGCCGCACAACCAGCTGTTGAAGAACGTGGAGCGCATCCGCCATATCCCCGGCATCATCGTGCAGGGGCGCTACGACGTGATCTGCCCGCCCAGCTCCGCTTACGAACTGGCGCAGGCCTGGCCGCGCGGCGAGCTGACCATGGTGGAGGGCGCCGGGCATTCGTTGTGGGAGCCCGGCATCCTGCAGGCGGTGACGAGTGCGCTGGTGCGCTTCCAGGCACGGCTGGCGTGATGGTCGGGGGCGTGGCGCGGTCCCGGCGCGGGGCTGGCTGCCCGACCCCCGTCGCCCGTTTCCCCCGCTAACGCCGCGCCGCCACGGGCCGCGGCGGCCAGGCGGGCGAGCCGGTGTTTCGGCCAACGTTGATGGCCGGGGCGAGCTTTTCCTGCGTAGCCCTTCTGCGCCGGCCTCTGGCGCGGCTATAATTGGCCGATTGATTTCTCAGCCTTTTTCCGGATTCCGACAAGATCACCATGCAAGAACATTACAGCCCGCGCGAGATCGAAGCCGACGCGCAACAGAAATGGCAACGCACCGCCGCCTTCAAGGCCGTCGAAGATACCTCGCGCCCCAAGTACTACGCGCTGTCGATGTTCCCCTATCCGTCGGGCAAGCTGCACATGGGCCATGTGCGCAACTACACCATCACCGACGTGCTGGCGCGCTTCAAGCGCTTCCAGGGCTACAACGTGCTGCAGCCGATGGGCTGGGACGCCTTCGGCCTGCCGGCCGAGAACGCCGCGATGAAGAGCGGCGGCGCGCCGGCGGCGTGGACCTACGCCAATATCGACTACATGAAGAAGCAGCTCGACAGCCTGGGCTTCGCGCTCGACTGGGAGCGCGAGCTCGCCACCTGCAAGCCCGACTACTACCGCTGGGAGCAGTGGCTGTTCACTAAGCTGTTCGAGAAGGGCGTGATCTACAAGAAGAACGGCGTGGTGAACTGGGACCCGGTCGACCACACCGTGCTCGCCAACGAACAGGTGATCGACGGCCGTGGCTGGCGCTCGGGCGCGCTGGTGGAAAAGCGCGAAATCCCGATGTATTACTTCGCCATCACCCAGTACGCCGATGAACTGCTCACCAGCCTCGACACGCTCGACGGCTGGCCCGAGCAGGTCAAGACCATGCAGAAGAACTGGATCGGCAAGAGCTTCGGCGCCGAGATCGTGTTCCCGTACGACGAGGCGTCGGTCGGCCACGGTGGCGAGCTGAAGGTCTACACCACCCGCCCGGACACCCTGATGGGCGCCACCTACGTCGCGGTCGCCGCCGAGCATCCGCTGGCGACGCAGGCCGCCGCCAGCCATCCGGAACTGCAGGCCTTCATCGCCGAATGCAAGGCCGGCTCGGTGGCCGAGGCCGACATGGCGACCATGGAGAAGAAGGGCATGCCGACCGGCCTGTCCGTGGTGCATCCGCTGACCGGCGACACGCTGCCGGTGTGGGTCGCCAACTACGTGCTGTGGGGCTACGGCGAAGGCGCGGTGATGGCGGTGCCGGCGCACGACGAGCGCGACTTCGCCTTCGCCAACAAGTACGCGCTGCCGATCAAGCAGGTGATCGCCAAGCGTGACGGCGACAACGACTTCGACGCCACCGTGTGGCGCGAGTGGTACGCCGACAAGGACGACTCGGTCAAGACCGTGAACTCCGGCAAGTACGACGGCCTCGGCTACCAGGCCGCGTTCGACGCCATCGTCGCCGATCTCGCCGCCCAGGCGCACGGCACCAAGAAGACCCAGTACCGCCTGCGCGACTGGGGCATCAGCCGCCAGCGCTACTGGGGCTGCCCGATCCCGATCATCCACTGCCCGTGCTGCGGCGACGTGCCGGTGCCGGCCGATCAGCTGCCGGTGGTGCTGCCGGAGAACGTGGTGCCGGACGGCGCCGGCTCCCCGCTGGCCAAGATGCCGGAATTCTACGAGACCGCGTGTCCCAAGTGCGGCGGCGCGGCCAAGCGTGAAACCGACACCATGGACACCTTCGTCGAGTCGTCGTGGTACTACGCGCGCTACGCCAGCCCCAAGTGCGACACCGCGATGGTGGACAAGCACGCCGCCGACTACTGGCTGCAGGTCGACCAGTACGTGGGCGGCATCGAACACGCCATCCTGCACCTGCTGTACGCGCGCTTCTTCCACAAGCTGATGCGCGACGAGGGCCTGGTGTCGTCCGACGAGCCGTTCAAGAGCCTGCTGACCCAGGGCATGGTGGTGTGCGAGACCTTCTACCGCGACCTGCCGAACGGCTCCAAGGACTGGATCGCGCCGCAGGACGTGGTGCTGGAGCGCGACGGCAAGGGCAAGATCGTCGCCGCCACGCACCGCGTCGACGGCCAGCCGGTGGCCATCGGCGGCATCGAGAAGATGTCCAAGTCGAAGAACAACGGCGTCGACCCGCAGGAATTCATCGAGAAGTACGGTGCCGACACCGCGCGCCTGTTCATGATGTTCGCGGCGCCGCCGGAGCAGAGCCTGGAGTGGTCCGACGCCGGCGTGGAAGGCGCGTTCCGCTTCCTCAAGCGCCTGTGGAAGGTGGTCAAGGACCACACCGACGGCGGCGTGGTGGCGGCCTACCGGGGTGGCGAGCTGGACGCCGGCCTGAAGGAGCTGCGCTTCAAGCTGCACGGCACGATCCAGAAGGTGGCGGACGATTACGGCCGTCGCCAGCAGTTCAACACCGCCATCGCCGCGGTGATGGAGCTGCTCAACACCTACGACAAGGCCGACCGCAGCAGCGATGCCGGCCGCGCCGTGGCGCAGGAAGTGCTGGAAGCGGCGGTGATCCTGCTGTCGCCGATCGTGCCGCACATCACCGATGCGCTGTGGAACGCCCTCCAGCCGGGTAGCGAGCTGCTGGCGCAGGCCTGGCCCAAGGTCGACGAGGCGGCGCTGGTGAAGAGCGAGATCGAGCTGATGGTGCAGGTCAACGGCAAGCTGCGCGGCAGCGTCACCGTGGCCGCCGATGCCGCCAAGGACGCGATCGAGGCCGCCGCCATGGCCAACGACAACGTGCAGAAGTTCATGGAAGGCAAGCCGGCCAAGAAGGTGATCGTGGTGCCGGGCCGTCTGGTCAACATCGTGGTATAAGCACCTGTCCGGGCGTTGTCGCCCGCGGCCTCGGCGCGGAAACCGGAGTGGGCAGGGCGTCCATCACGGTTTCCGCGAGCCGGGCCGCCAAGCCCCGCTCCGGGGCGCGCGACACGCTCCTGAACCGCTTAAGCGGGCCTTCAGGCCCGACGGGCCGGGTTTCCCGGCCTTTTTCTCTGGGGGAAATGGCATGACCCGATTCATCCGCTGGCTGGCCTGCGCCGTGCTGGCCTTCTCGCTCGCGGCCTGCGGCTTCCAGCTGCGCGGCACGGCGGGCTCGACCGTGCACCAGATGCCGTTCACCAGCGTCTACCTTTCCGGCGGCGACGGCAGCCTCAAGCCCTACCTGCGCACCGCACTCAGGCGCCAGCCGCACGTCACGGTGACGGTGTCGGCCAAGGACGCCGAGGCGGCGCTGACCATCACCGAGGAAAAAGTGTCGAAGGACATCCTCACCATCAACAGCGCCGGCAAGGTCAATGAATACCAGCTGATCTACCGTGTCACGGCGCGGCTGAGCAAGCGCGGCGTGGCCTGGGGCCCGGACATGACGGTGATCGTGCGCCGCAGCCTGGGCTATTCGGACAGCGCGATTCTCGGCAAGGAACAGGAAGAAACCCTGCTGTGGAACGACATGCGGCGTGATGCCGCCGAGCAGCTGGTGACCCGCCTCGGTTATCTGAAGGAGGCTCCGGGCGAGCATGCCGGCACTCAGCCCTGACGCCCTGCCCGCCGCGCTGGAGCGCGGCCTGGCGCCGCTCTACCTGATCCACGGCGAAGAGGCGCTGCTGGCGCTGGAGGCGGCCGACGCGCTGCGCCAGGCGGCGCGGGCGCAGGGCTACCTCGAACGCGAGGTGCTGACGGTGGAGGGCGGCTTCGACTGGTCGCAGCTGAGCGAGGCGATGGGCAGCGTGTCGCTGTTCGCCTCGCTCAAGCTGCTGGAGCTGCGTATTCCCGGCGGCAAGCCCGGCAGCGAAGGCGGCGAGGCGTTGCAAAGGTTGGCCGAAGCCCCGCCGGCCGACACCGTGACCCTGGTGATCCTGCCCAAGCTCGAGCGCGTGCAACTCTCCAGCAAGTGGTTCGCCGCGCTGGAAAAGGCCGCGGTGGTGGTGCACGCCGCGGCGGTGAGCCGGCAGCAGCTGCCGGGCTGGATCAGCCGCCGCCTCAAGGCGCAGGGGCTGAGCCTGAGCGAGGAGGCGTTGAGCTTCTTTGCCGACCGCGTCGAAGGCAACCTGCTGGCGGCGCGCCAGGAGGTCGACAAGCTCGCCATCCTCCACCCCGGCGGCAGCCTCGACCTGGACGCCATCCGGGATGCCGTGGCCAACGTGGCGCGTTTCGACGTGTTCCAGCTGTCGGCGGCCTGGCTGGGCGGCGACACGGTGCGGGTGACGCGCATGCTCGACGGCCTGGCGGCGGAGGGCGAGGCGCCGGTGCTGGTGTTGTGGTCGTTCAGCGAAGACGTGCGCATGCTGCTCAAGCTGCGCCAAGGGCTGAAGGATGGCCGCCAGGTGCGCGACCTCACGCGCGAGCTCAAGCTGTGGGGCGACAAGCAGCGCCTGGCCGAGCCGGCGCTGCGCCGCATCGGGCCGCGCACGCTGATGGCGGCGCTGGCCGACTGCGCGCGCATCGACCGCCTGATCAAGGGGGTCGAGCCCGGCGACGCCTGGGCGGCGCTGAAGGCGCTGGGCGCCCGCCTGGCGGCCTGACTTTCCCGTGACGGCACGCTCCCCGCGTGCCGTTTTCTGCTTTTGGTGCGGTGCCGGGTGCTATTTCCACAAAAAATATACGGTTGTCATGGAAACCTATGACGTTTACCATTGTCATTTCAAATGGGCTAGATCCCGAATCTTGAAAATGACATTGGAGTCATGTGTGACTGCGACAGCACAAAATTGGCAGGCCGAAGGCCGCACGCGCAGCAAGATGATGGTGGTCGAGAACATCTATCAAACGCTGGATACCCTGCTGACCGCCGACGATAGCCGGGTGGTCAACTGGGACGGGCGCATCCTGCGCGTGCACAAGTTGAGTTCGCGCAAGGCGACGCAGATCCTGCAGAGCCCGGATGCTTTCCCTGGTCTGCTCGGGGTATTCGACCACCGCGCCACCTATCGCGACCTGGCCGACTCGCTGGGCGATATTCTCGGCGTCCGTCTCTAGCCGCGGCGCCGTTGCCTCTCCGTCGCCGGCTAGAGCCCGGCGGCGTCCGGCGTGAACACGGCGCGCACCCGCGTCCCGCTCTCTCCCCCCTTGCGTTGCTGGTAGGACGCCAGCACCTTGGCCACGTAGTCGCGCGTCTCGCGGAACGGCGGGATGGTATTGCGGTATTTCTGCACGGCGCCCTCGCCGGCATTGTAGGCGGCGATCACCAGCGGCAGGTCGTGGTTGAAGCGTTCCAGCAGGAAGTGCAGGTAGCGTGCCCCGGCCAGGAGATTCTGGCGCGGGTCGGTGAGTGCGGTGATGCCGAAGCGCTTGCCGGTGGCCGGCATCACCTGCATCAGCCCGATGGCGCCCTTGGGCGAGATCGCCAGCGGGTTGTAGGCGGATTCCACCGTGACGATGGAATGCAGCAGCTGGACGTCCAGCCCGAACTCGCGCGCGGTGCGGCTGATCAGCCGGCTGAAGCGTGCCGCCAGCTGCGGGTCGAAGGGCGCGGGGCTGGCCTCGCTGACGCTGACCGGCTCGGGGGGGCGGCTGTCGCTGCTGAGCGTGGCGCCCAGGCCCGGGGTGGTGGCGTCGGCCAGCACGGCGGAACGCTCCGCGGGCTCGGGCGTCGGCGAGCTGCCGCGCTGGAACAACTGGTAGCGTTCGTCGACCGGGTAGTTGGCCAGATGCGCCTGTCCCTGCGCGTCGACGTAGCCGTAAAGATCGGCCCGGGCATAACCGGACACTAGCAGGGCAAACAGCAGCATCAATCTCGGCTTCATAATGAGGGCCCTGTCAGCAACGGTTTGTTAAATATAACTGATTGATTTATTTGCTATTTATACTAGGATCATTGAATTGACTTTCCAAGTAAGCGAGGTGAAAACATGAGCCTGTTCGATCAAGTGACCGGCCTGCTCGGTGGCGAATCCGGCGGCGGATTGCTGGGGGTGGCGCAGGGCCTGCTGGAGCAGAATGGCGGCGTGGCGGGGCTGGTGGAGAAGTTCCAGCAGGGCGGCTTGGGTGACGTCGTGTCCAGCTGGGTGGGAAGTGGCGCCAACCTGGCTGTGTCGCCGGAGCAGATCCAGGCGGTGCTCGGCAACGAGCAGCTGGCGGGGCTGGCGCAATCGCTGGGGATCGATACCGCGCAGCTGTCGCAGCAGCTGGCAGAGCAACTACCGCAGCTGGTGGACAAGCTCACGCCGGGCGGCGAGCTGCCGTCGGGCGATCTGGCGGAGCAGGGGCTGAAGGCGCTGTCGGGGCTGTTCGGCCGCGGCTGATGTGCGCTTGAAGCGCAAGGACGGATCGAGGCTCCCGCGGGAGCCTCGCTGGTTTTGACGCCACACCGGCCCGGCCGTGATCGGTACGACTCTTGGTCTTGGGGCGGTCCTGGCTAGGCGGCACGGCTATCGATGCCGGGAGGCGCCGTGCCAGGCCAGGGTGGTGGGACGGGCGCACGGGATCCTGCCGGGCAGGATGCGGTGCGCTGCGCCGCCTAGTGGCGATGCCCTTCGCCCGGCGCGGTCAGCTTCAGTGCCGCGGCCGGGGTGGGCAGGTCGTGGGCGTCCTGGCCGGCGGCCGGGATGTCGACCCAGCGCGTTTCACCCTTGGCGCAGCGCTGCTCCACCTTGAAGTACAGCGTTGCGCCCGGCGTCTTGGGCAGGCGGGCACGGAAGGCGAATTCGTCGTAGAAATCGTCGGGCAGATTGCCGCCGCTCCAGCTCACCTCGCTGACGTCCTCGCCCACCTGTTCACCGTAGTAGTCGTAGGGCTGGGCCAGCTTGTGCTTCTTCACCGCCAGCGTCCAGCCGGCTTTCGGCATCGGCTTGAGCTTTTCCACCCCGGCCGGGACGATGAGTCGCAGCGCGGTGGTCGGTGCGCCGTCGCAGCCGTGGCCGACGCGCAGCACGCCCTTGTAGCTGCTGCCGGCGTCGGCTTGCGGGGTTTCCAGCGTGATGTGGGCGGAAGCGGCGGCGGCGAACAGCAGCGGCAGCAGGGCGAGGGAGCGGCGCATCGGTGAATTCCTGGTTGAGAATGATTCTTGATGGCGCAGTGTAATCGCCGCGGCCGGGCGGCGGAATGCGACAAACTGTCGCAGCCGTGGCGCGGTTTCCCCGGCGCGGCGGTTCTTTTCATGAGTGCGGCGGCGCGCCGGCCGCCGGCGTCACTCGCGGTGGTAGGGGTGGTTGTTGAGGATGGACAGCGCGCGGTAGAGCTGTTCGGCCAGCAGCACGCGCACCATGCCGTGCGGCATGGTCAGCGCCGACAGTTGCAGCAGGGTGTCGGCGCGTGTCTTGAGCTCGTCCGAGAGACCGTCGGCGCCGCCGATGACGAAGCACAGGTCGTCGCCGCCGGCGAGCCAGTCCTTCATCGCGTGCGCCAGCTGCATCGTGGTCCAGTTGCGGCCGCGCTCGTCCAGTACCACCAGACGGCTGCGCGGCGGGATGGCCGCCATGAGCCGGGCGTGTTCGGCGGCGATGCCCTTTTCCGCGGTGACGCCGCCGCCGCGTTTCTCCGGCTTGATTTCCTTCAGCTCCAGCGTGACGTCGCGGCCGAAGCGCTTGGCGTAGTCCTGGTAGGCCTCGTCGACCCAGCGCGGCATCTTGGTGCCGACGGCGAGAATGGTGATTTTCATGGTGTCAGCAGGCAAAAAGGTTGGCCGAAGCCCGTGTCGCGCCGTGACGCGGGGGCTTCGGCCAACCTTGTCGTTACGTCAGTCGGGCGCTCAGACCACCGACCACGGCTTGCCGCCGGTGGGCAGGAAGGACGGCTTCTGGCCGCCCCACAGCGCTTCGAGGTCGTAGTAGTCGCGCACCGCCGGCAGCATGACGTGGACCACCACGTCGCCGGCATCGACCAGCACCCACTCGCCCGATTCCTGGCCTTCGCTGCCGACGATGTCGACGCCGGCTTCCTTCAGCGTCACCTGCACGTTGTTGGCGAGCGCCTTGACCTGGCGGTTGGAGTCGCCGGTGCAGACGATCATGCGCTGGAACAGCGAGGTGAGGTCGGTGGTGTCGAGTTCGATGATGTCCTTGCCCTTGACGTCTTCCAGGGCTTCCACGGCCAGCTTGGCGATAGCGTTGATATCCATGTTTCCTTCCACAATGAGGGTGGGGCGCTGCCGCGAGGGCAACGCCCGGTATGAGGGGCTCTGGCCTGCCGGGACGGGCTACCGCTGGTAGAGTCCGTGCGCGCGCAGGTAGGCCAGTACCGGGGCGGGGATCAGCGTGCTGACGTCGTCCCCGCGCGCCAGTCTGGCGCGGATGTCGGTGGCGGACAGCGCCACCGGCGGCAAAGCCAAGGGGCGGATTGTACCGGAAGGCGTTCGATTTGGAAAATCAGGGACTTGGCGTGTCTGCCACTCGTGGCGCACGGCGGCGGGAAGGGTGGCCGGATCGAAGCCGGGGCGTAGCGCCACCGCCACGTGCGCCAGCGCGAACAGTTCGTGCCAGCGCCGCCAGCTGTCGAGCGTGGCGAGCGAGTCGCCGCCGATCAGCAGCCACAGCGGCACCTCCTTGCCGAGTTCGGCGCGCACCTCTTCCAGCGTTTCGACGGTGTAGGCCGGGCGCGGCCGGCGCACCTCGCGGTCGTCGGCGACGAGACCGGGACGGCCGGCGATGGCCAGCTCGACCATCGCCAGGCGCTGTGCCGGCGTGGCGTGCGGCGCCTGCGCGCGGTGGTAGGGCTGGCCCGCCGGGATCAGCCGCACCTCGGCCAGGCGGCACTGCTCGCGGAACGCCTCGGCCATGCGCAGGTGGGCGTTGTGGATCGGGTCGAAGGTACCGCCGAACAGCCCGATGGCGTGGGTCATGCGGCCTTGGGCAGGGTGGCGTAGCCGTCGACGATCAGGTCGAGCTGGCCGGTCACCGGGTGGATTACCAGGCCGTGCACCGGCACGTCGCGCGGCATCAGCGGGTGGGCGCGGATGACGCTGACGGTGTGGCGCACGCTGTCCTCGACGTTGTCGAAGCCCTTGAGCCAGCCTTCCAGGTTGATGCCGGCGCTGCGCAGCGTGGCCAGCGTGTCAGCGCTGACGCCGCGCTGGCAGGCGGCGTCGAGGATGCGCGCCGGGTCGATGGCGCTCATGCCGCAGTCACGGTGCGCCACCACGCAGATTTCCTCGGCGCGCAGTTCGTAGATGGCGATCAGCAGGCTGCGCATCACCGAACCCCAGGGGTGGGTGACCAGCGCGCCGGCGTTCTTGATCAGCTTGGCGTCGCCGTTCTTCAGGCCCATCGCCTTGGGCAGCAGTTCCACCAGGCGCGCGTCCATGCAGGCCAGCACGGCGAGGCTCTTGTCGGGAAACTTGTCGGTCTGGAATTGCTCGTATTCGCGGTTGTCGACGAAGCTGCGATTGTGTTCCAGCAAGCTGTTAAGCAGGCCCATGGTGTTCTCCTGTTTCGATGCTTGCCCGCGGGCAGCGGGTGGCTGCACGGGATCTCGGGTGATTGCTCTATTTTGGTCGGCAGCAATGCTACCACGGTTGGCGGCGATGCCAACCCCGTGATTTAGAGGGTTTTGCGCAACATCAACTGGTTCTTGACGTGCTGGTAACCCTGGCGCTGGTAGAAGCGGTGCGCGTCGTGGCGGTGCTCGGCGCTGCGCAGGCTGACACTGGCGATGCCGCGTTGCCGCGCCCATTGCTCGCCGGCGTCCAGCAGCATCGCCCCCAGTCCCTGCCCGCGCCAGTCGGCGCCGATCACCAGCCCGCCGATTTCCACGGTGGGGTCCGCTTCCAGCAGCGTCAGCACGAAAGCGTGGATCCAGCCGCACACCGCCCCATTGTCTTCGACCACGCCGACGAAGTGCTGTTCCGGTGCCGCCAGCAGCGTGGCGCAGCGCGCCGCGAACCGGGCCGGGTCGCACGGGTAGCCCAGTTCGCCGGACAGCGCGGCGAGGGCGTCGATGTCGCCGGCGCGGGCCGGACGCAACAGCAGGACGGGGGTGGTGGACATGGGGCAGTGCTCCTTGCGGGTTACGGTTGGCGGCGGGCGGCCAGCCAGTGCTCCAGGTAGTGGATGCTGGTCCCGCCCTGACTGAAGCCGGGGTCGGCGAACAGCTGCTGATGCAGCGGGATGTTGGTCTTGATGCCGCCGATGGCCAGTTCCGACAGCGCCACGCGCATGCGCGCCATCGCCTGGGCACGGTTGTCGCCGTAGGCGATCAGCTTGCCGACCATCGAGTCGTAGTGCGGCGGCACGGTGCAGCCCTGGTAGATGTGCGAGTCGATGCGGATGCCCGGGCCGCCGGCCGGGTGGTAGCTTTCGATGCGGCCCGGGCTCGGCACGAAGGTGAACGGGTCTTCGGCGTTGAGGCGGCATTCCATGGCGTGTCCCTTGAGCACGACGTCCGCCTGCTTGTAACGCAGTTTCTCGCCCGCAGCAATGCGGATCTGTTCTTGCACGATGTCGATGCCGGTGATCATTTCCGTCACCGGGTGCTCGACCTGGACGCGGGTGTTCATCTCGATGAAGTAGAACTCGCCGTTTTCGAACAGGAATTCGAAGGTGCCGGCGCCGCGGTAGCCGATGCGGCGGCAGGCGTCGGCGCAGGCCTCGCCGATCTGTCGGCGCTGCTTGGCGCTGATGCCCGGAGCCGGCGCCTCCTCGATGACCTTCTGGTGGCGGCGCTGCATCGAGCAGTCGCGCTCGCCCAGATAGATGGCGTGGCCGTGCTGGTCGGCCAGCACCTGGATTTCGATGTGGCGCGGCTGTTCGAGGAACTTCTCCATGTACACCGTCGGGTTGCCGAAGGCGGCACCGGCCTCGCTGCGGGTGGTCTCGACCGAGGTCAGCAGGTCTTGTTCCTGGTGTACCACGCGCATGCCGCGTCCGCCGCCGCCGCCGGCGGCCTTGATGATCACCGGGTAGCCGATGCGGCGCGCCGTGGCGGCAATGGCGCCGGGGTCGTCCGGCAGCGCGCCGTCCGAGCCGGGGACGCAGGGCACGCCGGCGGCGATCATCGACTCCTTGGCCGAGACCTTGTCGCCCATCAGGCGGATGGTATCCGGACGCGGGCCGATGAAGGCGAAGCCGGACTGCTCGACGCGTTCGGCGAAGTCGGCGTTTTCCGACAGGAAGCCGTAGCCGGGGTGGATGGCCTGGGCGTCGGTGACTTCGGCGGCGGCGATCAGCGCCGGCACGTTGAGGTAGCTCTTGGCCGACGGCGCCGGGCCGATGCAGACCGACTCGTCGGCGAGCTTGACGTACTTGGCGTCGCGATCGGCCTCGGAGTGCACCACCACGGTCTTGATGCCCATTTCGCGGCAGGCGCGCTGGATGCGCAGGGCGATCTCGCCGCGATTGGCGATGAGGATTTTATCGAACATGACGGGTCTCCGTGGCGAGATCGCCCGCGCCGCGTACCGCGACGGTGCAATGTGACGGCGTCGTGGTGCTGCCTGGCGGCAGCGGACCGCCGTGGTGGGCGATGAGGATGTGATCGAACATGGCGTACCGTCTTTCTTAGACTATTCGATGACGAACAGCGGTTCGCCGAATTCCACCGGCTGGCCTTCTTCGACCAGGATGGCCTTGAGCACGCCGGCGCGGTCGGCCTCGATCTCGTTCATCAGCTTCATCGCCTCGATGATGCACAGCGTGTCGCCGACCTTGACCGGCTGGCCGACCTCGACGAAGGCGCTGGCCTGCGGGCTGGGGCGGCGGTAGAAGCTGCCCACCATCGGCGACTTGACGGTGTTGGGGTTGGCCGAAGGGCTGGCGGCGGCCGGGGTGGCGGTGGCACTCGCCGGGGCAGCGACCGCTAGCGGAGCCGGCAACGGGTGGGCCGGCGCGGTCATGGCGCCCGGCTGGGTGCGGGTGATGCGGATCTGTTCGCTGCCTGCGCTGATCTCCAGTTCGGCGATGCCGGAGGCCTGCACCAGCTGGATCAGCTGTTTCAACTTGCGTAATTCCATCAATGGGGTCCTGATCGGGAAAAGGGGGCATGACCGGGCGAGGCCCGGTCCGTGAAGGGAGTGGGTTAGTGCAGCGCCTTGCCGCGGGTTTCCGGCAGGAACAGCAGGGTGACGATCACCAGGCCGTAGGCGGCGGCTGCCAGCAGGCCGATGGTTTTGCTGAGCGGCATGGTGGCGCTGAGGATGCCGACCAGGGCCGGGAAGAACGAGCCGGTGCCGCGCCCGAAGTTGTAACAGAAGCCTTGGCCCGAGCCGCGCAGCTGGTGCGGAAACAGCTCGCTCAGGAAGGCCCCGGCGCCGCTGAAGATGCCCGATACGAAGAAGCCCAGCGGGAAGCCGAGCAGCATCATCTGGGCGTCGGTAATGGGAATCTGCATGTAGGTGGTGACGATCAACAGCGACATCAGCGCGAACAGCATGAAGCATTTCTTGCGGCCGAGGTGGTCGGACAGCCAGGCGCTGGTCAGGTAGCCGGCGAACGAGCCGCTGATGATCACCAGCAGGTAGCCGCCGGTGCCCAGCACCGAGAGCTGGCGCTCGGTCTTGAGGAAGGTCGGCAGCCAGGTGGTGATGGTGTAGTAGCCGCCTTGCATCCCCATGATCAGCAGGCTCGCCAGCAGCGTGGTCTTGAGGATGTCCGGCGAGAAGATCGCCAGGAACGAGGTTTTCTCGTTGCTTTCCTGCTCCTGCCGTTTGGCGTGCAGGTACACCTCCGGTTCGGTCAGGTTGCGGCGGATATAGATGATCAAGAGCGCCGGCAGGATGCCCATCCAGAACAGCACGCGCCAGGCCAGTTCCGGCGACAGCGTGGTGTAGATCCAGGCGAAGGCCAGCGCGGCGGCGCCCCAGCCGATCGCCCAGCTGCTTTGCACCAGCCCGACGGCGCGGCCGCGGTAGTGCGAGCGGATGGTTTCGGCGATCAGCACCGAGCCCACCGACCATTCGCCGCCGAAGCCGAAGCCCTGCAGCGCGCGCGCCGCCATCAGCTGGCCCGGGGTCTGGGAGAAACCGCACAGGAAGGTGAACACCGAGAACCAGACCACGGTCCATTGCAGCACCCGCACCCGACCGTAGCGGTCGGCCAGCACGCCGGCGGCCCAGCCGCCGAGCGCCGAGGCCCACAACGTGACGGTGGCGATCAGGCCGGCTTCGGCCTTGCTCATGCTCCAGGCCGTCATCAGGGTGGGGATCAGCATGGTATAGATCATGTAGTCGAAGGCATCGACGGCGTAGCCGCCGAACGAGGCGGTCAGGGTGATCCGCTCGGTGGGGGTGGTATGTTTCAGCCACATCGTTGCAATTCCTCTCAATCTCGAGAACCGGCGCTCACAGCGCGGCAAGGTGGGCGTTCAGCAGATCGGTGATCAGCATCTTGCCGGGCGCATGGGTGATGCAGAACGGTGGCTTGGTGGCGGCGATGACCGACTGCGGGGTGACGCCGCAAGCCCAGAACACCGGGATCTCGTGGTCCCGGATCTCCACCGCGTCGCCGTAGTCGGGACGGGCCAGGTCGGCGATGCCGATCAGGGCCGGATCGCCCAGGTGCACCGGCGCGCCGTGCACGGCGGGGAAGCGCGAGGTGACCTGGATGGCGCGGATGGCCTGGGCCGGCAGCATCGGCCGCATCGACACCACCAGCGGACCGTGGAACGGGCCGGCGGGCTGGGTCGGCATGGTGGTGCGGTACATCGGCACGTTGCAGCCCTGCTCGATGTGGCGCACCGGCACGCCGTTGGCAAGCAGCGCCTCTTCGAAGGAGAACGAGCAGCCGATGGCGAAGGTGACCAGATCGTCGCGCCAGACCTCGTCGAGGTTGTCCGGCTCGGCGATCAGCTCGCCGTCGCGAAATACCCGGTAGCCCGGGACGTCGCGGCGGATGTCGATACCCTGACCGAGCGCCGGCAGGGCGGTGTCGCCGGGCTCGGACACGGCCAGCACGGGGCAGGATTGCGGATTGCGCACGCAGAATTTCAGGAAGTCGTCGGCGTGGCTGGCCGGCAGGATCGCCAGGTTGGCTTGCACGTAGCCCGCCGCGAGGCCGGCGGTCGGCCCGGGATGGTCGCCGCGCCGGATGGCGAGACGTGCCGCCACGCTGGGCCGCGCAGGTTGAAGCGTGATGCTCATCAGGTTTCTCCGTTGTAGATAGCGGGCTTTTTGCCCTGTCGTTTTCTTGTTATCCGGTGCCGGGCGGGGGCTTCGGCCAACCTCGCCCGGGGCGCACAGGCTTCAGCCCGGCGCGCGCAGGGTCAGGCCGCGTGCCAGCAGCTCGCGCCGCAGCCGCCGGGCGAAGGCCACGGCGTGGGCGCCGTCGCCGTGCAGGCAGACGGTGTCGGCACGCAGCGCGACGCGGCTGCCGTCGAGCGCGGTGACGCGGCCCTCGGTAATCATCTGCAGCGTCTGCGCCAACGCCTCATCCTCGTCCTCGATCAGCGCGCCGGGCGTGCCGCGTGGCGCCAGGCTGCCGTCCGCCTGGTAGGCGCGGTCGGCGAACACCTCGTCCAGCGCGCGCAGCCCGGCGCCGCGCGCTTGGCGCACCAGCTCGCTGCCGGCGAGGCCGACCACCGCCAGCGCCGGGTCGGCGGCCTGCACCGCGCGCACGATGGCCGCCGCCAGCTGCGGGTCGCGCGCCGCCTGGTTGTAGAGCGCGCCGTGCGGCTTGACGTGGGACAGGCGCACGCCTTCGCCGCGGGCGATCGCCTGCAGCGCGCCGATCTGGTACAGCACGCCGCTGTAGACGGTGTCGGGCGGCAGCTGCATCGTGCTGCGGCCGAAGTGCTCGCGATCGGGAAAGCTCGGGTGCGCGCCCACCGCCACGCCGCGCGCCTTGGCGGCCTGCACCGCGGCACGCATGGCGGCGGCGTCGCCGGCGTGCCAGCCGCAGGCGATGTTGGCCGAGCTGACGCAATCCAGGATCGCCGCGTCGTCGCCGCAGCCCTCGCCGAGATCGGCGTTCAGGTCAATGTCCATAGGCACTCCAGTTGAAACGGTTCAGTTGATAGCGCTGCTGCCGCAGGGCGTGGCGCGCTTCGGCCAACGTGGTGGGCACGAAGTGCAGTTCGGCGCCGGGGCGGGCCTGCGCCAGCTTCCACAGGTCGGCCTCGATCACCGTGGCGATGCGCGGGTAGCCGCCGCTGGTCTGGGCGTCGGCCAGCAGCACGATGGGCTGGCCGCCGGGCGGTACCTGCACCACGCCGGGCAGCACGCCGTGCGACAGCAGTTCGTGGCGTGCCGTGCGTTCCAGTGCCGGGCCGGCCAGGCGGTAGCCCATGCGGTTGCTCTGCGGCGTGACGCTCCAGGGCTTGGTCCACAAGGCGTCCTGTGCGGCGGCGGAGAATTCGTCGTATTCCGGGCCGGGCAGGGCGCGGATTTCCGGTGTCCAGTGCGGCGGGCGGCTGCCCGCCCGGCCTTCGAGCGCCACCGGTGCGCCCAGCGGCAGGCGGTCGCCGGCCTGCAGCGCGCGGCCCGCGAAGCCGCCGAAGCCGGCGGCGAGGTCGGTGGCGCGCGCCCCCAGTACCTCGGGCACGGCGATGCCGCCGTCCACCGCCAGGTAGGCGCGCATGCCGTGATGGCAGCCGCGCAGCTGCAGCACCTGGCCGGCGCGCACCGCCTGGCGCCAGCCGCACCACACCGGCGCGCCGTCCAGCGTGGCGTCGAAGTCGGCGCCGGTGAGTGCCAGCCAGCCGTCGCGCAAAAAGCGCAGCTGCACCGGCCCGAGCACGATTTCCAGCCCGGCCGCCCCTTCCGGGTTGCCGACCAGGCGGTTGGCCATCCTCAGTGCCGGCATGTCGAGCGCGCCGCCCTGGCCGATGCCGAGGTGGCGCAGGCCGTGGCGCCCCAGATCCTGCACCGTGGTTTGAACGCCGGGACGCAGAATCTCAAGCATGGTGGGCCTCCTCCGGGGCGAAGCGCACGATATCGCCCGGCAGCAGCAGCGTGGGCGGATCGCGCCGCGGGTCGAACAGCGTCAGTTCGGTGCGGCCGATGAGATGCCAGCCGCCGGGGGCGGCGGCGGGGTAGATGCCGGTCTGGCTGCCGCCGATGGCGACCGAGCCCGCCGGCACCGCCAGGCGCGGTTCGGCGCGGCGCGGGGTGGCGAGCGCCGCGGGCAGGCCGCCGAGATAGGCGAAGCCGGGCTGGAAGCCGAGGAAGAACACGATGTAGTCGGCGCCGCTGTGGCGGGCGATGACTTCGTCCGGGCTGAGCCCGGTGTGGCGCGCGACGTCGTCGAGGTCGGGGCCGGCGACGCCGCCGTAGCGTACCGGGATGAGCACTTCGCGCGGGGTGAAGCTGGCCTCGTCGGCCCCGCGCCAGAGCTGTTCCAGCTCGGCCAGTATGGTCGTGCCGTCGCTGGCCAGCGGGTCGAACACCACGGTCAGGTTGTTCATGCCCGGCACGATGTCCATCAGCTCGGTGCGGCCACGCAGCTGGTTCGCCAGCCACCAGATGCGGCGCTGGCAGGCGAGTTCGGCCGGGGCGTCGACAGCCAGCACGGCCGCGCGCTCCCCCAGCAGGTAGAAGCGGGCTTCTCCTGGCTTCAAGGCGTTCTCCATTTGCAGTCATGCCCCGGCGGTGGTGCCGGGGTCGTTGTCGGTGTTGTTGGTGAGAACATAAAAATTTGCCGCCATGACGTCAATAAATTATCGATAATTTGTATTTGATGTGGCGATGATGTGTTGTGTTTCTGTAATCGTGCGGGGGCGCTGACGGCGGCAGGGAAGGGCGGGCTTGCTATACTGGCGGCCTTATCCCTATGGGCCACCGTCCATGAGCACGCATCTGAACATCGTTTCGTCTTCCCTCTTGGTGTCCGAGCGCAGCGTCGAGCTGTCCGAGTTCGAGTTCGGCCTGATCGTGGTCAACAACGCCTTCAACCGCTGGATGGTGCGCTGCATGACGGCGGCAGGCGAAAAGGACATGACGGCGCTGGAGGTGTCGCTGGTCCACCACGTCAACCACCGTGGCCGCAAGAAGAAGCTGGCGGACATCTGCTTCGTGCTGAACATCGAGGACACGCACGTGGTGTCGTACGCGCTGAAGAAACTGGTGCGGATGGGCTACGTGGAGAGCGAGAAGAGCGGCAAGGAGGTGTTCTTCTCCACTACCGAGGCCGGCAGGGCCTTGTGCGAGCGCTACCGCGAGGTGCGCGAGCAGTGTCTGATCGACGCGCTGGTGGAAAGCGGCACGCCGAACGCCGACATCGGCGAGACCGCCGAACTGTTGCGCGTGCTGTCAGGCTTGTACGATCAGGCCTCGCGCGCCGGCGCCTCGTTGTGAGCCCGATTCATTAGGCGGCTGCGCCTTCACATCTTGAGCGCCGGCAGTACTGCGTGCGAATTTTCAATTCGCCCAGCGATCAGGAATCCTCATGTACTCCGTGACCATTCCGGTTCCTGTGCGCTGGCGGCGCTCAACCAGTTTTGGCTCGCTCGCCTACTGAACCAGGCTGGGGGGCGATATTCCTAGTCTGTGGCGTTTACAGCCGGTTGAGCGGAATCTTCAGGTACGCGTAGCCGTCGGATTCGGCCGGCGGCAGCTGGCCGGCGCGGATGTTGACCTGCACCGACGGCAGGATCAGCAGCGGCATCTCCAGCGTGGCGTCGCGCGCCTCGCGCATGGCGACGAAGTCGGCCTCGCCGATGCCGTCGTGCAGGTGGATGTTGTGCGCGCGCTGCTCGGCCACGGTGGTTTCCCAGCGCGGCGCGCGCCCCTCGGGCGGGTAGTCGTGACACATGAACAGCCGCGTCTCGCCCGGCAGGTCGAGCAGGCGCCGCACCGAGCGGTACAGCGTGGCGGCGTCGCCGCCGGGAAAATCGCAGCGCGCCGAGCCGACGTCGGGCATGAACAGGGTGTCGCCGACGAATACCGCGTCACCGATCTGGTAGGCGATGTCGGCCGGGGTGTGGCCGGGCACGGCCAGCGCGCGCGCCTCCAGCGTGCCGATCATGAAGCGCTCGTCGTCGTGCAGCAGCACGTCGAACTGGCTGCCGTCGGTGCGGAACTCCTCTCCCAGATGAAAAATACCCTTGAAGATGCGCTGCACCGCGGGAATGCCGGCGCCGATGGCGATGCGCCCGCCCAGCGTGTCGCGCAGCAGCGCGGCGGCGGAGAGGTGGTCGGCGTGGGCGTGGGTTTCCAGGATCCAGTCGACGCGCAGGCGGTGCGCCGTCACGAACTCGCGGATACGCCCGGCCGACACGGTGCCGGTGCGCCCGGCCTTGGCGTCGTAGTCGAGCACCGGGTCGATGATGGCGGCGTGGCCGCCGGGCTGGTCGTACACCACGTAGGAAATGGTGTGCGTGGCGGGGTCGTAGAACGCTTCGATCTGGGCGGACATGGTCTACCTCGTGACAGGAGTGGTGTTGATCGACACTATATTGATTAACGATATATAAATCAATATAATGAAGTCAACCGCAAGTCTCATTAAAGAGAGTATGGATGATGGATTTATCGCTACTGCGTGAAAATGCTGGCAAGGCCTCGGCGCTGCTGCGCAGCCTGGCCAACGAGGACCGGCTGCTGCTGCTGTGCCAGCTGGTGGACGGCGAGAAGACGGTGTCGGAACTGGAGCGCCTCACCGGCATCCGCCAGCCCACGCTGTCGCAGCAGCTCGGCGTGCTGCGCAACGAGGGGCTGGTGGCCACCCGGCGCGAGGGCAAGTGGATCTACTACCGCATCGCCAGCAACGAGGCGCTGGTATTGCTGGACGCGCTGCACGCGCTGTTCTGTAGCGACGCCACGGCGCCGGCGGCGGATTCGACCGAGGAGGAGACGGCATGATCGACTGGAACCACTTCACCCCGCTGGCGTCGCTCGCCGGCGGCGTGCTGATCGGCCTGGCGGCGAGCTGGCTGGTGCTCGCCAACGGCCGCATCGCCGGCATCAGCGGCCTGCTGGGCGGGCTGGTGGACCGCGCCGCCGACTGGCGCCCGCGCGCCGCCTTCATCGCCGGGCTGGTGCTGGCGCCGCTGCTCTACCGCGTGCTGGCGGGCGGCCTGCCTTCGGCCAACGTCACGGCCGCGTGGCCGCAGCTGGCGCTGGCCGGGCTGCTGGTCGGGGTCGGCACGCGCTACGCCTCGGGCTGCACCAGCGGCCACGGCGTGTGCGGGCTGGCGCGGCTGAGCCCGCGTTCGCTGGTGGCCACGCTGAGCTTCATGGCGGCGGGCTTCGTCACGGTGTATGTGCTGCGCCACGTTCTGGCCTGAGGGGGAGACATGAAAACACTATCGGCATTGCTGGCCGGACTGGTCTTCGGGCTCGGCCTGATCATCTCGGGCATGGCCAATCCGGCCAAGGTGCAGGGCTTCCTCGATCTGGCCGGCGCCTGGGACCCGAGCCTGGCGCTGGTGATGGCGGGCGCCATCGGCGCGGCCTTCCTGCCGTTCCGGCTGGCCGGCCAGCGCAAGAAGAGCTGGCTGGGCGAGCCCTTGCACCTGCCGGGCACGCGCGAGATCACGCCGCGCCTGGTGCTGGGCAGCCTGCTGTTCGGCATCGGCTGGGGCTTGGCCGGGCTGTGCCCGGGCCCGGCGCTGGTGTTGCTGGGGACGCTGTCGGGGCCGGCGCTGGTGTTCGTCTCGGCGATGCTGGCCGGCATGGAGCTGTTCCGCCTGCTGCAACACAAGCGGGCATGACGGCCTGGCTGCCCGGCTGGCTGCGCCATTACCGCCGCGCCTGGCTGCCCGGCGACGCCGTGGCCGGGGTGGTGGTGGCGCTGCTGCTGGTGCCGCAGGGCCTCGCCTACGCGCTGGTGGCCGGGCTGCCGGCCGAGGCCGGGCTCTACGCCAGCCTGCCGCCCTTGCTGCTGTACGGTCTGATTGGCAGGAGCCACGCGCAATCGGTCGGGCCGATGGCGCTGACCTCGCTGCTGGCGGCGGCGACGTTGTCGCGCCTGGCCGCGCCGGGCAGCACGGAGTACCTGGCGCTGGCGGTGTGGCTGGCGCTGTTGTCCGGGGCGATGCTGGTCGCGCTCGGGGCGGCGCGGCTCGGCTTCCTCGCCGATTTTCTCTCGACGCCGGTGCTGGCGGCGTTCACCTCGGCCTCGGCGCTGCTGATCGTGCTGGCGCAACTGGCGCCGCTGCTCGGGCTGCACGGCGGCGGTGCCGCGCTGCCGGCGCTGTTGGCGGCCGTGCTGGACGGCTGGCAACGCTTCAACCCGTTGGCGCTGGGCGTGGGCGCGCTGGCCCTGCTGTGGCTGGCCGGGGCACGGCGCCTGCTGCCGCCGGCGCTGGCGCGCGCCGCGCCGGTGCTGGCGGTGCTGCTGGGCATCGTGGCGGTGCGCGAGGCCGGCTGGGCCACGCGGCTGCCGGTGGTGGGCGCGGTGCCCGCCGGGCTGCCCGCGTTGTCGCTGCCGCTGCTGCCCTGGGAGCGGCTCGCCGAACTGATGCTGCCGGCCTTCTTCATGGCGCTGATCAACTACGTGCAGAGCCTGTCGGTGGCGCAGCTGTTGGCCGAACCCCGCCACGAGCGGGTGGAGCCGGACCGCGAACTGCTCGCGCTCGGCGTGTGCAACCTCGGCGCCGGGCTGTTCGGCGGCTTTCCGGTCACCGGCGGCCTGAGCCGCTCGCTGGTCAACGCCGCCGCCGGGGCGCACAGTCCGCTGGCGTCGTGGATCAGCGCCGGCGGTATCGCGCTGGTGCTGCTGTTCGCCGGAGCCGCGCTGTCCAGCCTGCCGCTCGCGGTGCTGGCCGCCACCATCGTCGTGGCGGTCTACCCCAGCATCGGTTTTGGCGCCTTGCGCCAGGCCTGGCGCGCCGACCGCGCCGACGCCGTGGCGTTCGCGCTGACCTTCGCGCTGGTGCTGCTGCTCGGCGTCGAGAGCGGCATCGTCGCCGGGGTGCTGGTGTCGCTGGGCGCCTGGCTGTGGCGCAGCAGCCGGCCGCACATGGCCGAGGTGGGGCGGCTGCCGGGCACCCAGCACTACCGCAACGTCACGCGCTTTGCCACCGAGACGCTGCCCGGCGTGCTGTTCCTGCGCGTCGACGAGAGCCTATACTTCGGCAACGCCCGGCTGGTGCGCGACACCGTGCTCGAGCGCCTCGCCGAGCGGCCGCAGCTGAGCACGCTGGTGCTGATCATGAGCGCGGTCAACCGCCTCGACGCCAGTGCCGTGGCGATGCTGCAGTGGCTCGACGACAGCCTGGCGCTACGCGGCGTGACGCTGGCGCTGGCCGAGGTCAAGGGACCGGTGGGCACGGTGCTGGCGCGTGCCGGCCTGCTCGAGCGTTTCGCCGGGCGCCACTTCCTCTCCACCGACCAGGCCTGGCGCCACTACGCGCCGCCACCGGATTTTCATATCTGAAACACGGCGCACGCCGGCTGCAACTTTGCGCCGGCGATGGGTATCATAGGCTGGACATGAAAACCGTCCTCACCGCCGCCGCGCTGGCCCTGGCCCTGTCCGGCACCGTCTCCGCCCAGATCGACCTGCCCGAGCTGGGCGACGCCTCGTCCGCCTCGTTCAGCCCGAGCCAGGAAGCGGCGGTCGGGCGCGACGTGATGAACCGCCTGCGCGAATCCGGCGAAACCCTGGACGACGCCGACGTCTCCGCCTACCTGCAGGAACTGGGCGGGCGGCTGGGCCAGGCGGCGCAGGCGCCGGATCTGAACTTCTCGTTCTTCGCCGTCAACGACCGCAGCATCAACGCCTTCGCCATGCCCGGCGGCTACATCGGCGTGCACTCCGGGCTGGTGCTGACGACGCAGAGCGAGGCCGAGCTGGCCTCGGTGCTGGCGCACGAGATCGCCCACGCCAGCCAGCACCACCTGGCGCGCCTCAAGGCCGCCAGCGCGCCCAACCAGCTGTGGCTGCTGGCGGCGCTGTTGGCCGGGGTGCTGGCCTCGCGCGCCGGCAACTCCGACGCCGCCTTTGGCGCCATCAACGCCGGCATCGGCCTGTCGGTGTCGAGCGAGCTCGCCTACACGCGCGATTTCGAACGCGAGGCCGACCGCCTCGGCATGCAGTACCTCGCCGCCGCCGGCTTCGACGCGCGCGCCATGCCGTCTTTCTTCCAGCGCATGCAGCAGAGCAATCGCTTCAACGACAACAACGCGCTGGCCTTCCTGCGCTCGCACCCGGTCACCGGCGAGCGCATCAGCGAAGCGCAGGACCGCGCGCTGGCCTTTCCGCTCAGGATGCACGCCGACAGCACCGCCTACCTGCTGGTGCGGGAGAAACTGCGGCTGGCAACGCTGGGGCGCGAAGAGGCGCTGCGCTATTACCAGGCCAGGCTGAAGAGCCGCCAGTTCCTCAGCGAGGGCGCGCAGTGGTACGGCCTGTCGCTGGCGCGGCTCGCCGCCTCCCAGCCCGGTCCGGCGCGCGAGGCGCTGGCCGAGGCGCGCCGGCGCCTGCCGGCCAGCCCGCTGCTGTTCGGCCAGGAGGCCGCCATCGAGCGCGCCGAGCGCAACTGGACGGCGGCGCTGGACGCCTACCGGCGCGGCCTGGCGGCCTTCCCCGGCTACGGCCCGCTGCGCTACGGCGAGATCGACACCCTGCTCGACAGCGGCCAGCGCGAGGTTGCACTGACGCGGCTGCGCGGCGAACTCAACCGCTATCCCTCCGAACCCGCGCTGTACCGGCGCCAGGCCGCCGTCTACGCCGACCGGGACAAGCTGCGCTACCACGCCGCCTTGGGTCAGGCGTTCTATTACGAGCAGCGCTACGAGGCGGCGCTGGAGCAATTCCAGTACGCCAGCCAGGCCCCGGGCGACGATTTCTACCTGCGCTCCTCGATCGAGGCGCGCATCCGCGAACTGCAGAACCGGCTCAAGGAAGAACGCCGCCAGGCGCGCAGTTGAGCCAGCCGCGGCCGTCCCCCGGCCAGGAATCGCAAAAAAACAACATCGTGCATCGCAGCAATTCAACTCGATCCGCATAATTTGCAGGAAATCACTGATTGCCTATTCCTTTCCGAACAGGGCAAGCTTTACACTGCGAAACTGATGAACAAACTGTTCGAAAATGAAAATTTCGATTCTGTTAATGTTCATTTTCAAACCAACCCCGGCGAAGTCGATTCATTCCTGAGCCGGGTGACGACACAGCGGGATCGGTCCCGACCGGTACCCAGAAAACCAGATGTGAGGATGAGAGATGGCTGCAACCTTCCCTGACGATATCGATCCGTTGGAGACGAAAGAGTGGCTGGATGCACTGCAATCGGTACTCGAGAACGAAGGTATCGAACGTGCCCAGTACCTGCTTGAGCATCTGGTCGAACGCTCCCGCGACGGTGGCGTCGATCTGACGCTGGGGTCCACCACCCCCTACGTGAATACCGTATCCCTTGACCGCCAGGCGCCGCTCGCCGGCGACCCAGCCGTGGAAGAGCGCCTGCGCAACATCGTGCGCTGGAACGCGCTGGCCACCGTGGTCAAGGCCAACAAGGGCAACGACATGGGCCTGGGTGGCCACATCGCCTCGTTCCAGTCCGCCTCCACGCTGTACGAAACCGGCTTCAACCATTTCTGGCACGCCCCGAGCGACGGCCACGGCGGCGACCTGGTGTACGTGCAGGGCCACTCGGCACCGGGCATCTACTCGCGCGCCTTCCTGGAAGGCCGCCTGTCCGAAGACCAGATGCTCAACTTCCGCCAGGAAGTGGACGGCCATGGCCTGTCCTCCTACCCGCACCCGTGGCTGATGCCGACCTTCTGGCAGTTCCCGACCGTGTCGATGGGCCTGGGCCCGCTGATGGCCATCTACCAGGCGCGCTTCATGAAGTACCTGGACGACCGCGGTCTGGCCAACACCAAGAACCGCAAGATCTGGGTGTTCTGTGGCGACGGCGAGATGGACGAGCCGGAATCGCTGGGCGCCATGGGCGTGGCCGCGCGTGAAGGCCTCGACAACCTGGTGTTCGTGATCAACTGCAACCTGCAGCGTCTGGACGGCCCGGTGCGCGGCAACGGCAAGATCATCCAGGAACTGGAAGGCGAATTCCAGGGTGCCGGCTGGAACGTGATCAAGGTGATCTGGGGCTCCAAGTGGGACGCCCTGCTGGCAAAGGACAAGACCGGCCTGCTGAAGAAACGCATGATGGAATGCGTGGACGGCGACTACCAGACCTTCAAGTCGAAGGACGGCGCCTACGTGCGCCAGTACTTCTTCGGCAAGTACCCGGAACTGCTGGAGCTGGTCGCCGACATGACCGACGACGAGGTCTGGGCGCTGAACCGTGGCGGCCACGATCCGCGCAAGGTGTACGCCGCCTACCACGACGCCTGCAACAACACCAACGGCAAGCCGACCGTGATCCTCGCCAAGACCATCAAGGGCGAGGGCATGGGGCACTCCGGCGAGGCGCAGAACACCGCGCACCAGACCAAGAAGATGGACATGGACTCCATCCGCCGCTTCCGCGACATCTACGGCATTCCGCTCAGCGACGAACAGCTGGAAAGCGTGCCGTTCTACAAGCCGGCCGACGACAGCGCCGAAATGCAGTACCTGCACGCCCGCCGCAAGGCGCTGGGCGGCTACCTGCCGGCGCGTAATCCGGTGAAGGAGCCGATGGCGATTCCGGAGCTGTCCGCCTTCGACGCCCTGCTGAAGGACTCCGGCGGCCGCGAGTTCTCCACCACCATGGCCTTCGTGCGCATGCTGGGCACCCTGGTCAAGGACAAGCAGATCGGCAAGCACATCGTGCCGATCGTGCCGGACGAATCGCGTACCTTCGGTATGGAAGGCATGTTCCGCCAGCTCGGCATCTGGAACACCTGGGGCCAGAACTACGTGCCGCAGGACCACGACCAGCTGATGTTCTACAAGGAATCGAAGGAAGGCCAGATCCTGCAGGAAGGCATCAACGAGCCGGGCGCGATGAGCTCCTGGATCGCCGCCGCCACCTCGTACGCCAACCACGGCGTGCCGATGATCCCGTTCTACATCTACTACTCGATGTTCGGCTTCCAGCGCGTCGGCGACCTGGCCTGGGCCGCCGGTGACCTGCGCGCCCGCGGCTTCCTCTTGGGCGGCACCGCCGGCCGTACCACGCTGAACGGCGAGGGCCTGCAGCACGAAGACGGCCACAGCCACATCCAGGCCGGCCTGATCCCGAACTGCGTGACCTACGACCCGACCTTCGCCTACGAAGTGGCGGTGATCGTGCAGGACGGTATGCGCCGCATGTACGTCGAGCAGCAGGACGTGTTCTATTACCTGACGGTGATGAACGAGAACTACGCGCATCCGGACATGCCGGCCGGCGCCGAAGCGGGCATCCTGAAGGGCCTGTACAAGTTCAAGTCGGTCGGCGACGGCGCGCTGCGCGTCAAGCTGATGGGCTCGGGTACCATCTTCAACGAAGTGATCGCCGCGGCCGACCTGTTGGCCAACGATTTCGGCATCGGCTCCGACATCTTCAGCGCCACCTCGTTCAACCAGCTGCGCCGCGAGGGCATGGAAGCCGCCCGCTGGAACCTGCTGCACCCGACCGAAGCGGCCAAGAAGCCGTACGTGACCGAAGTGCTGGAAGGTTTCGACGGCCCGACCATCGCCGCCACCGACTACATCCGCAACTACGCCGACCAGGTGCGCGAATACGTGCCGGGCCGCTACGTGGTGCTCGGCACCGACGGCTTCGGCCGCTCGGACAGCCGCCAGAAGCTGCGCGAGTTCTTCGAGGTGAACCGCTACTACGTCGCCGTCGCCGCGCTCAAGGCGCTGGCCGACGAGGGCAAGATCGGCGCCGACAAGGTGGCCGAGGCGATCGCCAAGTACGGCCTGAAAGCCGACAAGCAGCCTTCCTGGAAGGTGTAACCGGGGGAATGCGGGGGAGAGCACGGCTCTCCCCCTGCTCCGCGTACCGAATCGACGCGGGGCGTCGTGCTGACGTCCCGCCGCACTTGAGAAAGCAACCATGAGCAATCTCATCGAATTGAAAGTACCCGACATCGGCGGTCACGATAACGTCGACGTCATCGAACTGTTCATCCAGCCCGGCGCCACCGTGGCGCTGGACGACTCGCTGATCACGCTGGAAACCGACAAGGCCACCATGGAAGTCCCGGCCGCCGCCGCCGGCGTCGTCAAGCAGGTGCTGGTCAAGGTGGGCGACAAGGTCAGCGAAGGCAGCGTGATCGCGCTGGTGGAAGCCGCCGGCGCCGCTGCCGTCGCAGCCCCGGCCGCCGCTCCGGCGCCAGCCGCGGCTCCCGCTCCGTTAGCCGCCGCCGCACCCGCCGCGGCTCCGGTCGCCACCGGCCGCGTCGAGATCACCGTGCCGGACATCGGCGGCCACGCCGGCGTCGACGTCATCGAGGTGACGGTGAAGCCGGGCGACGTGATCGCCATCGACGATTCGCTGATCACGCTGGAAACCGACAAGGCCACCATGGAAGTGCCGGCCACCGCCGCCGGCAAGGTGCTGGAGGTGAAGGTCAAGGTGGGTGACAAGGTCAGCCAGGGCGACCTGATCGTGGTGGTGGAAGGCGCGGCTTCGGCCAACGTGGCGGCGGCTCCGGCTGCTGCTGCCGCCCCGGTTGCCGCCGCACCCGCCCCGGCTCCGGCTCCGGTTGCCGCCGCCGTGGCACCGGCCGCCAGCGCCAAGATCGACGAGGCCGCCTTCAGCAAGGCGCACGCCGGTCCGTCGGCACGCCGCTTCGCGCGCGAACTGGGCGTCGACCTGGGCAAGGTCCAGGGCTCCGGCCGCAAGGGCCGCATCGTCGAGGCCGACATCAAGGCCTACGTCAAGGGCGTGCTGAGCGCCCCGCCGGCCGCCGCCCCGGCCGCTGGCGGCAGCGGCGTGGGTCTCGACCTGCTGCCGTGGCCGAAGGTCGATTTCGCCAAGTTCGGCCCGATCGAAACCAAGCCGCTGAGCCGCATCCAGAAGATCTCCGGCGCCAACCTCAGCCGCAACTGGGTGATGATCCCGCACGTGACGTTCAACGACGAGTGCGACATCACCGAGCTGGAAGACTTCCGCAAGACCATCGGCAAGGAATGGGAAAAGTCCGGCCTGAAGATCAGCCCGCTGGCCTTCATCATCAAGGCCGCCGCCGAGGCGCTGAAGGCGTTCCCGACCTTCAACAGCTCGCTCGACGGCGACAACCTGGTGCTCAAGCAGTACTACCACATCGGCTTCGCCGCCGACACGCCGAACGGCCTGGTGGTCCCGGTGATCAAGAACGTCGATCAGAAGGGCATCAAGCAGATCGCCAAGGAACTGACCGATCTGTCGCTGCTGGCACGCGAAGGCAAGCTCAAGCCGACCGACATGCAGGGCGCCACCTTCACCATCTCCAGCCTGGGCGGCATCGGCGGTACCAGCTTCACGCCGATCGTCAACGCGCCGGAAGTGGCCATCCTCGGCGTCTGCAAGAGCCAGATCAAGCCGGTGTGGAACGGCAAGGACTTCGCGCCGCGCCTGATGTGCCCGCTGAGCCTGTCGTTCGACCACCGCGTGATCGACGGCGCCGCCGCGGCGCGCTTCACCGTGCACCTGGGCAAGCTGCTGTCCGACGTGCGCCGTCTGATCCTCTGAGTTCGCGGATAAATCGACCGCGCCGCCCAAGCCGCGTCCCGGATGCCCGCCGTACCGTTGTACGGCCGGGCCCCGCGACCCCGCCCTGGGCGGCTCGCCACGATTTCTGCGTCAGCTCCCTGGTTCACATGACGATGGGACGCCGCACCGGCGGGCCCATCCCACATTCCTCATTCCACGCTTAGGGATAGAAACTCCATGAGCAATCTGATCGAACTGAAAGTCCCGGACATCGGCGGCCACAGCAACGTGGACATCATCGAGGTGTTCGTCAAGGCCGGCGACGTGGTCGCGGTGGAAGACTCGCTGATCACGCTGGAAACCGACAAGGCCACCATGGAAGTGCCGGCCAGCCACGCCGGCAAGATCGTCGAGCTGAAGGTCGCCGTCGGCGGCAAGATCAGCGAAGGCGACGTGATCGCCATCGTCGAGGCGGTGAGTGCCGCAGCCGCCGCGCCGGCTCCGGCCGCTGCCGCGCCGCAAGCTGCCGCCCCGGTCGCCGCGCCGCAGGCCGCCAGCCACGCCGGCGGCGCCGACATCGAATGCGACGTGCTGGTGCTGGGCGCCGGCCCGGGGGGCTACTCCGCCGCCTTCCGCGCCGCCGACCTCGGCCTCAACGTGGTGCTGGTGGAACGCTACGCCACCCTGGGCGGCGTCTGCCTCAACGTCGGCTGCATCCCGTCGAAAGCCTTGCTGCACAACGCGGCGGTGATCGATGAGGTGAAGCACCTGGCCGCCAACGGCATCAAGTTCGCCGAGCCGGAAATCGACATCGACATGCTGCGCGGCTACAAGGAAAAGGTCATCGGCAAGCTCACCAGCGGCCTCGCCGGCATGGCCAAGGCGCGCAAGGTACAAGTGGTGCGCGGTGTCGGTTCCTTCCTCGACCCGCATCACCTGCAGGTGGAAACCACCGAAGGCGCGGGCCAGGCCAAGACCGGTGCCAAGCAGACCATCAAGTTCAAGAACGCCATCATCGCCGCCGGCAGCCGCGTGGTGAACCTGCCGTTCATCCCGCAGGACCCGCGCATCGTCGATTCCACCGGCGCGCTGGAACTGAAGGCCGTGCCGAAGAAAATGCTGATCATCGGCGGCGGCATCATCGGCCTGGAAATGGGCACGGTGTACTCCACGCTGGGCGCGCGCCTGGACGTGGTGGAAATGCTGGACGGCCTGATGCAGGGCGCCGACCGCGACCTGGTCAAGGTGTGGGAGAAGATGAACGCCCACCGCTTCGACAACATCATGACCAGCACCAAGACCGTGGCGGTCGCGGCCAAGGAAGACGGCATCTACGTCACGTTTGAAGGCGCCAAGGCCCCGGCCGAGCCGCAGCGCTACGACCTGGTGCTGGTGGCCGCCGGCCGCGCGCCGAACGGCAAGCTGATCGCGGCCGAGAACGCCGGTGTCGCCGTGACCGACCGCGGCTTCATCGAGGTCGACAAGCAGCAGCGCACCAACGTGCCGCACATCTACGCCATCGGCGACATCGTCGGCCAGCCGATGCTGGCGCACAAGGCGGTGCACGAGGCGCACGTGGCGGCGGAAAACTGCGCCGGCGGCAAGTCCTACTTCGACGCCCGCGTGATTCCGGGCGTGGCCTACACCGATCCGGAAGTGGCTTGGGTCGGCGTGACCGAGGAAATCGCCAAGCGCGACGGCATCAAGATCGAGAAGTCGGTATTCCCGTGGGCCGCCTCCGGCCGCGCCATCGCCAACGGCCGTGACGAAGGCTTCACCAAGCTGATCTTCGACGCCGAAACGCATCAGGTGATCGGCGGCGCCATCGTTGGCACCCACGCCGGCGACATGCTGGGTGAGATCTGCCTGGCGATCGAAATGGGCTGCGACGCCACCGACATCGGCAAGACCATCCACGCTCACCCCACCCTGGGCGAGAGCATCGGCATGGCCGCCGAAGTGGCGCACGGCACGTGTACCGACCTGCCGCCGCAGCGCAAGAAGTAAGCGTAGCGGCAGCAAAAGACAAAGCGGCGGGCCATCCCGCCGCTTTTGTTTTGGTCCTGCCGGAATGACGTGTTGAGAATCGCTCGGCGTACACGGCAAATCCACGCCGCTCTTGGGTTTCGGCAGATAGCCTGAAAGCGCGGGCGTTACGGAAGACGCAACAGGTCACGCCGACAGCGCCTTTAGTTTTGGTGGCGTGCGCCGTTGGCCAGAACCCGCCGGGGGCGGCGGCGTGCCGGGAGAGGGCCCGCGGGTGCGACCGCCAGCAGGGCGCTGGTGGCGAACGCCAGGAGGGGGCGACGGTGCGGCGGAGCTGGCATGACCTGCGGTGTGCCGGCCTTGGTCCCAGCGTGTTTTTGCGCGCGGCCAGGCGGTGTTGCCGGCCACGGCCAGCGCCGCCATGCGGCGGAGAAGCCTTGGATGACCGGGCTAGGGCGCGGCGGGCGGCGTGGTCGCCGTGAAGTCGTTGCTGTCGGTCTCCGGTTCGGCCCAGCCGGGGCCGAACAGTTCGATCGGGTGCTGGGTGCGGTCGGAGCCGTTGCCGCAGCGCAACTCGTCGACCGAGCAATACTTGTCGCAGCCCCAGCAGATGCGCTCGGGGTGCGCGGGATGCAAGGGAAACTTTTTTGCCATGATGAGCTACCTACACTGAAGGGGCGGCCGCCGTTGGGGCGGTGTCGCCATTTTCGCATCCTGTTCCGTGTTATTCCTTGACCTGGGACAGGGTCTCCCGCCATCGATGCGCCGCCGGGGCTCGCCCCTTGCGCGGGCTTTCTTTACCATGAGGCTCATGACGTTCACCCACCCCCTCCGTCTGGCCGCGCTGGCGCGTGCCATGCTGCTGGCCGCCGTGCTCGCTGGGGCCGCGCCGGCCTGGGCGGCGCTGCGCTACAGCGTGGCGATCGACGCGCCGGACGAGATTGCGGTCTTGCTGCGCGAGCACCTCGATTTCGTGGCCGGCGAGAACGAGCCGGAGATGGACGAGGCGCAGCTCGAGACGCTGCGGGGCGAGGCGCCGGGGCAGGCGCAGGCCTTGCTGGAGACCGAGGGCTACTTCTCCGCCAAGGTGCGTCTCGACGAGGACAGCCACACGCCGCGCCGCTACCGCCTGGTGGTGGAACCGGGCGAGCCGGTGCTGATCGACGACGTCACGCTGCGTCTCGCCGGGCCGGTGAGGTTGGCCGAAGACTACCCGCGGCGGCTGGCGCGCGCGCTCGAGCTGTGGCCGCTGCCGACCGCGGCGCGCTTCCGCCAGGCCGAGTGGGACAGCGGCAAGCGCGTGCTGTTGCGCCAGTTGCAGGTCGACGGCTACCCGCTGGCCAGGATCGCCACCAGCCGTGCCGACGTCGATCCGGCGACGCACCGCGCCACCCTCACGGTGGAGCTCGACAGCGGTGCGCCGGTGGCGTTCGGCGCCATCGCCGTGAGCGGCCTCAAGCGCTACCCCGAGGACGTGGTCACCGGCATGGCGCGTTTCCGCCCCGGCACCCCGTACACCCTGCAGGGACTGCTCGATTACCAGTCGGCGCTGGAGCAGTCGCCGTATTTTTCCAGCGTGGTGGTGAGCACCGACATGAGCCGCGTCGCCGACGGCCGCGTGCCGGTGGACGTGGCGGTGGAGGAGCTGCCGCGCCAGAAGCTGACGCTGGGCCTGACCTACGAGGCCGACGAGGGGCTCGGCGCGCGCATCGGCTACGACCACTACAACCTGTTCCAGCGCGGCTACATCGGCTCGGTGCTGCTGGAGCACAAGCCCAGCGAGCAGGCGCTCAAGTTCGGCCTGAGCTTTCCGCGCCAGTCCGACGGCTACTCGCACAGCGTCAACGCCGCCTTCAAGCACAGCGACGTGCAGGGGCTGAAGACCGATGCGCTGGAGGGCGGGCTGTGGCGCATCCGCAGCAACGGCGCGATCGAATCGCGCATCGGCCTGGAGTACCTGCTGGAGCAGGAAAGCGTGGCCGACGTGCTGAACCGCGACAACAAGGCGCTGCTGGTGAGCTACGGCTGGACGCGGCGCCAGCTCGACGACGTGCGCCGTCCGCGCGCCGGCACGCTGATCGACCTGCAGCTCTCCTCCACGCTGGGCGATACGCTGTCGAGCGCCGCCTTCGTGCGCGGCTACGGCAAGCTGGTGCATTACTGGACCCCGCGCAAGGAGTGGGGCACGCTGATCAGCCGGCTGGAGCTGGGCGAGGTGTTCAGCAACAACCCCGAGCGCGTGCCGACCTCGCGCCTGTTCCGCACCGGCGGCGCCACCAGCGTGCGCGGCTACGACTACCTCGCCCTGGGCCTGCCCGGTCCGGACGGCTCGGTGCTGGGCGGGCGGGTGATGGCGGTGGGCAGCCTGGAATATCAGATCCCAGTCAGTCGCGACTGGTCAGTGGCGCTGTTCCACGACGCCGGCAACGCCGCCGACCGCTGGCAGGATTTTTCACTGCAGCACAGCAACGGCGTCGGCCTGCGCTGGATGAGCCCGGTGGCGCCGCTGGCGCTGGATATCGCCAAGGCGCAGAAAGATGGCGGCATCCGCTGGTACCTGAGCCTGGGGCTGGCCTTCTGACACCACGCCATGACGCAAGCGCATCCCGATTCTCCTGACGACACTCCGGCTTCGGCCAACCCGCCGCCGCACCGCGGCTGGCGGCCGCTGCGCTGGCTGGCGGCCGGCGCGTTGGCGCTGCTGCTGGCGCTGGCGGCGTTCGCCGGCTGGGTCACCGCCAGCGGGCAGGGTTTCGCCTGGGCCTGGCGCACGGCCGCCGAGCTCAGCCACGGCCGGCTCGGCGTGGGCGCGGTGCGCGGCACGCTATGGCAGGGTTTCGAGCTGCAGCGCTTGCGCTGGCAGGACCCGGCGCAGCGGCTCGAGGTGGAGCGGCTGCGTCTCGACTGGCAGCCCTCGGCGCTGTGGCGGGGCACGCTGCACCTGACGCGGCTGGAGCTGGGGCACGTGCGGCTGACCAGCCTGGCCGCCGCTGCACCTGCCGCACCGCCGCAACTGCCTGCGTCGCTGGCCCTGCCGCTGACGGTGGTGCTGGACCGCTTCGCGCTCGCCAGCCTGACGCTGCTGCCGGGCGACGTGCGCCTGTACGACGTCGCCGGCAGCTACCGTTACCAGGGGGGGCGGCACCAGGTGCAGCTGGCGCGGCTGAACTCGCCGTGGGGCGGCGGCGGCGCGGCGCTGACGCTGGCCGATGCCCGTCCGTTCGCGCTCTCCGGCACGCTGGCGGCGCGCGGCACGCTGGAGCAGGTGGCGATCAAGGCCGACCTCGCCCTGGCGGGCAGCCTGGCCGATCTGCAGGCACGCGGCACCGTTGCCGGACGCGGGCTGCTGGCCGAGGTGTCCGGACGCTTCGACCCGTTCGCCGCGTCGGCGCTGAACCGTTTCCGCCGCCTCGACGTGCGCGTCGGCGGCGTCAATCCCCAGGCGCTGCAGCCATCCTGGCCCAAGGCACGGCTCAACTTCGCGGTGTACGCCGAGCCGGCCGCCGGCGCCACGGTGGCGGGCGGGCTGTCGCTGATCAACAGCGAGGCCGGCGCGCTGTCTGCCGGGCAACTGCCGCTGGCCTTCCTCGCCGGCGAATTCCGCGTCCGCGGCCAACGCCTGACGTTGAACGCGCTGCAGGCGCAGCTGGCCGGCGGCGGCCGGGTGGCGCTGAGCGGGACCCTCGACGCGCAGGCGCTGGCGCTCACGGCGCGGCTGCAGGACGTGGCGCTGCGCGCCCTGCACGCCAGCGCGCCGGACCAGACCGTGGGCGGCACGCTGACCCTGGGCGGGACCCCGGCGCAGCCGACGCTGAGTGCGGCGCTGCAGAGCCGGCAGCTGGCGCTGGAGGCGCGCGTGGCGCGGGAGCCGGGGGCGGCCCAGGCGCTGCGGCTGGAGCGCCTGCAACTTACCGCCGGCGCCGGGCGGCTGGCGCTGAGTGGCCGCGTCGAGCTGCAGCAGGCGCGCCGCTTCGAACTGTCCGGGGTACTGGAAAAGGCCGACCCGGCGCGCTTTCTCAAGGGGGCGCCGGTGGGCGACCTCAACGCCCGGCTGACGGCGCGCGGGCAGCTGGCGGCCCCGCTCGCCGCCACGCTGCGGCTGCAGTTCGCCCCGAGCCGGCTCTCCGGCGCGCCGCTGACCGGCCGCGCCGAGCTCGACCTGCAGCCGGGCCGGCTCAAGCGTCTCGACGCCGACCTGCGCCTGGCGGACAACCGCCTGCAGGCCGCCGGCGCCTACGGCGCGGCGGGCGACCGGCTGAAGCTGCTGATCGACGCCCCCAACCTGCGGCTGTTGGGGCCCGGTTTCACCGGCCGTATCGGCGGCCAGCTCGATCTCGCCGGTACGCCCAAATTGCCGCTGCTGTCGGCCAACCTCAAGGCGGAACGGCTGGCGCTGCCGGGCGGCGTCGGCGTCGAGGCGCTGACGCTGGCGGGCGAACTACAGGCCGACACCGCCAGCCCGTTCCGCGTGCAGCTCGCTGCCCAGCAGCTGCGGCTGGGCGAGTTCGGCGCCAGCACACTGCGCCTCAACGCCGTCGGCCAGCGCAACCGCCACCGTATCGAGCTGGATGGCCGGTTCACCCTCAAGCAGCGTCCCTATGCCCTGGCGCTGCGCGCCAACGGCGGCCTGGCGGCGGGCTCCACGCAATGGCAGGGCACGCTGCAGACGCTGCAGCTGGCCGGCCAGCCCGGCCTGACGCTGCTCGCCCCGGCCAGCCTCAGCGTGGGGCCGCAGCGGCTGGAGCTGGGCGCGGCACGGCTGGCCATGCTGGGGGGGCAGGTCGAACTGCAGCAACTGCGCCGCGATGCCAGCGGCTTGTTGAACACGCGCGGCCGGGCGGCCGGCCTCCGCCTCGCCGAGCTGGCGCCGCTGCTGGCGCTGCCGCTGCAGCAGACGTTGGTGGTGTCCGGCGACTGGGCGTTGTCCGGGCGCGGCGTGCCGCAGGGCCAGCTCAACCTGCAACGCGTCGGCGGCGACGTCTGGCTGCCCGGCAGCAACGGCCGCCCGCTGGCGCTGGAGCTCGGCACCAGCCGGCTCGGGCTGCGCCTCGACGCCAACCGCGCCCAGCTCGAGCTGCAACTGCAAAGCCGCTACCTCAACGCCAGCGGCAACGGCGCGCTGCCGCTGGCGGGCGGCATCGACGGCCGTACCCCGCTCGCCGCCAGCTTGCGGCTCGAGGTACCGGCGCTGAAGGCGCTGGCCGGGTTGGCCGGACCGGGCCTGGAGCTGGGCGGGCAGCTGGCCGCCAACGTCACCCTGAGCGGCCCGCTCGCCGCGCCGCTAGCCTACGGCCGCCTCGACGGCAAGGGGCTGCTGTTCGCCGACCGCAAGACCGGGCTGAGGTTGGCCGAAGGCGTGCTGGAGGCGCGCCTGGACGGGCGCCGCCTGCTGCTTGACCGGCTGCGTTTCGCCAGCGGCGAGGGCGAGGCGCTGGCGAGCGGCGCGCTCGACCTCAAGGACCGCGGCCCCGACGCCACGGTGCGGCTGAGCCTGAAGCGCTTCAGCGTGTTCGACCGTCCCAATCGCCGGCTGGTGGTCTCCGGCGACAGCGACATCCTGTTCGTCGACAATAAGCTCACGCTGACGGGACGCCTGCGCGCCGACCAGGGGCGGGTGGAGTTGCCCAAGCAGGGCACGCCGCAGCTGTCCGACGACGTGCATGTGGTCGGACGCGAGGCGCCGCCGCCGTCGGCGCTGGCCACGCTGCCGGTGACGGTGCGCCTCGACCTCGACCTGGGCGAACGGTTCCGCTTCACCGGGCAGGGGCTGGACGTGGAATTGAGCGGGGTGGTGCATGTCAGCGCCGCGCCCGGCGAGGCGCCGGCGGCGCGTGGCCAGGTGCGCGTGGTGAAGGGGCGTTACAAGGCCTACGGCCAGGATCTCGACATCGAATACGGCACCATCACCTTCACCGGTTCGCTCGACAACCCGGCGCTCAACGTGCGCGCCAAGCGCCGCCTGTCGCCGGTCGGGGCCGGGGTGGAAGTGGGCGGCAGCGTCGCCGCGCCGAGCGTGCGCCTGATCGCCGACGAGGCGCTGTCGGAGCGCGACAAGCTGTCCTGGCTGGTGCTCGGGCGCGCTTCGGTGGGCGGTAGCGACGACGCCTCGCTGGCCGCCGCCGCCGGGGCGTTGCTGGCCGGCACCATCAACGACCGCATCGGCCTGTTCGACGACCTCGGCCTGGTCAATCAGCAAGGCAAGACCCTGGCCGACGGCACGGTGAGCCCGGCGGAGCAGGTGGTGACGGTGGGGCGGCAGCTGACGCGCACTCTCTACCTCGGCTACGAGTACGGCATCGCCAGCGCCAGCCAGGCGCTCAAGATGTCCTATCAGTTGTCCAAGGGCTGGTCGCTGGTGCTGCGCGCCGGCACCACCGCCTCGCTGGAAACGCGCTACACGCTACGCTTCGACTGAGTTTGCCCCGGCCAGCTGCGCCGTCAGCTCGGCAGCGCGTTGCGGCCGCCCGGTGAGGTAGCCCTGCACCACGTCGCAGCCGGCCTGGGCCAGGAAGTCGAGCTGTTCCTCGCTTTCCACGCCTTCCGCCAGGGTCTGCATGCCGAGCGCCTCGGCCAGCTGCACGATGGCGCTGACGATGGCGGCGTCGTCGCGGTTGTCGGGCAGGTTCATCACGAAGGCGCGGTCGATCTTGATCAGGTCGGGCGAGAAGCGCTTGAGGTAGGTCAGGCTGGAATAGCCGGTGCCGAAATCGTCCACCGCCAGGTGGATGCCGCGTTCCTTGAAGGCCTGCAGGTGGCGCACCGCCTGCTCGGCGTCCTCCATCAGCGTGCTCTCGGTTACCTCCAGCTCCAGCCAGCAGCTGGGCAGGCGGTGGCGCGTCAGCGCCGCCTCGACTTCGGCGAGCAGATCCGGTTGGCCCAACTGCCGGGCCGAGACGTTCACCGCCACCCGCAGCGGAGTGCCGGCGGCGAGCCAGGCGGCGGCCTGGCGGCAGGCCTCGTCCAGCACCCAGCGTCCGATCTCCACGATCAGGCCGGTCTCTTCTGCCAGCGGGATGAAGCGCGCCGGCGAGATCAGCCCCTGCTCCGGGTGTTGCCAGCGCAGCAGCGCCTCGCAGCCGACCAGACGCCGGTTGTCGATGGCGAATTGCGGCTGGTACACCAGGTGCAGTTGTTGCCGCTCCAGGGCCTGGCGCAGGTGGTTTTCCAGCGTCAGCCGCTCCGCCACCTGGGCGTTCAGCTCCGGGGTGAAGAACTGGTAGCGATTCCGCCCCTGCGCCTTGGCGTGGTACATCGCCAGGTCGGCGCTGACCAGCAGCTCCTGCAGCTCGCTGCCGTTGTCGGGGAAGAGGCTGATGCCGATGCTGGTGCTGATCGCCAGCGCCTGGCCGTCGATCTGGAACGGCCGGCGCAGGTCGTCGAGCAGGCGCTGCGCCAGTTGCGCCGCCTCGGCCGGAGAAGCCAGCTCGGGCACGATCAGCACGAACTCGTCGCCGCCGTTGCGGCCGACGGTGTCGCTGCCGCGCACCGTGTGCTGCAGGCGCTGCGCCACCTGCTTGAGCAGCTCGTCGCCGTGGGCGTGGCCCAAGGTGTCGTTGATGTTCTTGAAGTGGTCGAGGTCGAGGAACAGCACGGCGAGCCGGTTCTTCTGGCGCGCGGCGGCCCGGATGGCCTGCGCCAGCCGGTCGTGGATCAGCGCGCGGTTGGGCAGGTCGGTGAGGAAGTCGTGCTCGGCCATGTGGCGGATGTGGGCTTCCTGCTCCTTGCGCTCGCTGATGTCGGAGAACAGCGCCACGTGGTGGCTGACCTGTCCCGCCTCGTTCCGGAGCAGCGAAATGCTCAGCCATTCCGGGTAGATGGTGCCGTTCTTGCGCCGGTTCCAGATTTCCCCGGCCCAGTGGCCGCGCTGCGCCAGCTGCTGCCACATCTTCTGGTAGAAGGCGGGCGGCTGGCGCCCGGACGACAGCAGCGACGGCTGCCGGCCGATCGCCTCCTGCGCCGAGTAGCCGGTGATGTCGGTGAAGGCGCGGTTCACCATGACGATGTGGTTGCTGGCGTCGCTGATCACGATGGCCTGGCTGCTGGTGTCGAAGATCTTGGCGGCCAGCCGCTGCTGCTGCTCCGCCTGCTGGCGCCGGCTCATGTCGCGCGCGCGCAGCGAACGGTAGGCGTGGTCCTGGTACTGCATGCTGGTGAGGCTGATTTCGAACGGCACGTCGTCCAGCACGGTTTCGTAGGTCAGCGGCAACGGCTGGCTCGACGGCGGCAGCAGCGCGGCGAGGCGTGGCCCGCGCTGGGCCGGGTCGTCGCCCAGCAAGGCGGCCGCGGCGGCGTTGAGGTAGCGCGGCGCGCCGTCCTCGTCGAGCAGCAGCACCACGTCGCTGGCATGGTCCACCATGAAGCGCGACAGTAATAGGTCGCGCGAGCGCTCGCCCAGTTCCTCCAGGCTGTGTTCCAGGTCGCGGTGATAGTGCGCGATCAGCCCCTTGATCCAGCGGTTCAGCCACCACGAGAACAACACCGCGCTGAAGAGCGCCAGCAGCGTGATCAGCCCGGTGGCGCTGATCTTGCCGGCCAGCTCGCGCCGCAGCGACTGCTGCCGGCTCAGGCGCTCGGTCTGCATGCGCTCGGACAGCGAGGCGGTGCTGATCAGCGTCCAGCCCCAGCCCGGCAGCTGCAGGACGTAGGCCGGCTGGCTCTGCGGCGCGGCCGAGCCGGTGCCCGGCAGCAGGATCGAGGTGTTCTCGGTGCGCGGGCCGTGTTCCAGGACGCGGGCCAGCGAACGGGCGATGGCGGCGGGCAGCTGGCGGTAGTCGCGTCCCTGCCATTGCGGCTGGCCGGGGAACAGCAGCACCCGGCCGGCGGCGTCGAGGATCAGCAGCTGGTCGTTGCGGTCGCGTACGCTGCCGCCCAGCACGGTCAGGCCCTGCCGTTGCATGTCCTGGTCCACGCTGGCGATGTATTCGCCGGCGCCGATCAGCCAGCCGAAGCGCTCGAAGCGCCGCGCGTAGGCGATCTTGTCGGCCATCACGGTGCTGCCCGGCGCGAACCAGCGATAGCGCGTGAACCCGGCGCCGGACGGCTGCTTCACCACGCGCAGCAGGTTCTGCATGATGTAGGTGCCCCGGTCATCGCGGTTGTCGAGCAGCGAGCTGCCTTCCCGTTCCGGCGCCATCGGCAGCAGCACGCAGCGGCCGTCCAGGGTGTCGATGAAGATATAGCCGCGGCCGTCGAAGAAGCGCAGCGGGCGCAGCGTCTCGCGGATCAGGGCGCGCAGCTGGTCGGGCGGCAGTCGGTCGTGCTGCTGTTGCCAGAGGCCCTCGGCGAGGGTGTAGGCCTGGTCGACCTGATGGCGCAGGCGGCGTTCCAGCGTGCTTTCGGTCTGATGGCGCAGCGACTCCAGCAGCGCGGCCGCCTGCTCGCCGTGAGCGCGCAGGTCGGCCTCGACGTCCTTCAGAACCTCCTGCTCCTGTTGCTGCTGGGCGCGGGCGAAATCCTGCTCCTGGCTGTACAGGAAATAGCCGGTCAGGCTGCCTGCCAGCAGGAAGATGATGAGCAGTGTGCCGGCCAGCTGCAAATGCGCCAGCCGTTCCTGGGTAAGCTGCATGGAGAAAAATCGGTGGGGGGGTGACGGATTATACCTTCTTCATGAAGCCGGCCCGCGAAAATATCCCTCAGGCTTGGCCGGGTTCTGAGGTAAAATGGCAACGCGGGGAGTCAGTCAGACAGTCGCCGCGTGCCTTCAGGCACGGGGAGGAAAGTCCGGGCTCCGCAGAGCAGGATGCCGGTTAACGACCGGACGCCGCGAGGCGATGGAAAGTGGAACAGAGAGCTGAACCGCCGATGGCCTTGGCAACAGGGATCAGGCAAGGGTGAAAAGGTGTACCGGTCAGGCGCAAGCCGGGCCGGACGGGCGGGGAAACCTGCCTGCGGTAAGAGCGCACCGCGTCCGTGGCAACACGCGACGGCAGGCTAAACCCCATCCGGAGCAAGACCAAATAGGGGGGCGCTAACGTGGCTCGCGTTGTCCCCGGGTAGGTTGCTTGAGCCGGCCAGCAATGGTCGGCCTAGAGGAATGACTGTCCACGACAGAACCCGGCTTACCGACTGACTCCCCGTCCCCGCGCCATGTCATGAGGCGGCAGCGCTCGACCCGCTTGGGCGCGTACGCCGACCGCACGCGCCCTTATTCCGCCGCTATCGAGCCTGCTCAAAAAGTAGGCAAAATGTTTTTTACCCGCCGGGCAAAAAGCATTACAATGCCGCCCTCTCGCCGCTAAATCCTTGATAAAACAGATGCGCATCGGACCGTACACCCTGAAGAACCGGCTCATCGTCGCGCCCATGGCCGGGGTGACGGACCGCCCGTTCCGCATGCTGTGCAAGCGACTGGGGGCGGGGATGGCGGTATCCGAGATGATCACCTCCAACAAGGCCTTGTGGACCACCGCCAAGACCTTGCGCCGCGCCAACCACGACGGCGAGGTGGAGCCGATCTCGGTGCAGATCGCTGGCGCCGATCCGGCGCAGATGGCGGCGGCGGCGCGCCTCAACGTCGAGCAGGGCGCGCAGATCATCGACATCAACATGGGCTGCCCGGCCAAGAAGGTGTGCAACGTCGCCGCCGGCTCCGCGCTGTTGCGCGACGAGGCGCTGGTGGGGCGCATCCTCGAGGCCGTGGTGCAGGCGGTGGACGTGCCGGTGACCTTGAAGACCCGTACCGGCTGGAGCCGCGAGCACAAGACCGCGCTGAGGGTGGCGCGCTTGGCCGAAGACTGCGGCATCGCCGCGCTGGCGCTGCACGGCCGCACGCGCGAGGACATGTACCACGGCGCGGCGGAGTACGACACCATCCGCGCCGTGAAGCAGGCGATCTCGATCCCGCTGATCGCCAACGGCGACATCGACTCGCCCGAGCGCGCGCGCCAGGTGCTCGACTACACCGGCGCCGACGCCATCATGATCGGCCGCGCCGCACAGGGGCGGCCGTGGATTTTCCGCGAGATCCAGCATTACCTCGATACCGGTGAAACCCTGCCGGCGCCGACGGTGGCGGAAATCCGCCAGCTGCTGCTGGAGCACCTGGACGAGCTGTACGGTTTTTACGGCGAGTACTCCGGCTGCCGCATCGCGCGCAAGCACATCGCCTGGTACACGCGCGGCCTGCGCGGCTCCAACGAGTTCCGCCAGGCGATGTACCGGCTGGAAGACACCGTCGGGCAGCGCGCCGCAGTGACGGACTATTTCGACCGGCTGGCCGGCGCCTCCGAGCGCCTCGAGTACGTGGAAGCCATGGGGGGCGCGGACCAGGCCCTGGCGGGCTGAGACCGCGCTCAGACAACTGACGACAGAACAACAACCATGCAGAACAACGATCACATTTCCCAGTCGGTACGGCTGGCCATGGAGCAATACTTCCGCGATCTCGACGGCGAGGTGCCCTCGGCCATCTACGACATGGTGCTGGCCTGCGTGGAGAGGCCCCTGCTCGAGGTGGTGCTGTCGCACACCCAGGGCAATCAGACGCGCGCGGCGGAGTTGCTGGGGCTCAACCGCAACACGCTGCGCAAGAAAATGAAGAGTTACGACCTGATCTAGAATGGGAAAGCAGGCCTCCGTCACCGGGCGCCTGCTTTCGGATTTTTATGACTTCCTTGAGTGGTAGATTAACGATGACCAAGATCGAACGTGCGCTGATCAGCGTTTCCGACAAGACCGGCGTTCTCGAATTCGCCCAGACCCTGGCCGGCTTCGGCGTGCATATCCTGTCGACCGGCGGCACCGCCAAGCTGCTGGCCGAAGCCGGCGTGCCGGTGACCGAAGTGTCCGACTACACCGGCTTCCCCGAGATGCTGGACGGCCGCGTCAAGACGCTGCATCCGAAAGTGCACGGCGGCATCCTCGGCCGACGCGATCTGCCCGAGCACGTGGCCAAGATGGCCGAACACGGCATCGGCAACATCGACCTGGTGTGCGTCAACCTGTACCCGTTCGAAGCCACCATCGCCAACCCGGACTGCCCGCTGGAAGACGCCATCGAGAACATCGACATCGGCGGTCCGACCATGGTGCGCTCCGCCGCCAAGAACTGGGCGCACGTCGCCATCGTCACCGACGCGGCCGACTACACCACCCTGGCCGACGAACTGAAGGCCAACGACGGCCAGCTGTCCAAGGCCACCCGCTTCGAGCTGGCCAAGAAGGCGTTCACCCACACCGCGGCCTACGACGGCGCCATCTCCAACTACCTGACCAGCCTGGCCGCCGGCTCGCTGGCCGGGGTGCCGGAACGCACCGCCTTCCCGAACCGCCTGAACACCCAGTTCGTCAAGGTGCAGGACATGCGCTACGGCGAGAACCCGCACCAGGCCGCCGCCTTCTACCGCGACCTCGACCCGGCCGCCGGCTCCATCGCCAACTACCGCCAGCTGCAGGGCAAGGAACTGTCCTACAACAACATCGCCGATTCCGACGCGGCGTGGGAAGCGGTGAAGACCTTCGAGCAGCCGGCCTGCGTCATCGTCAAGCACGCCAACCCGTGCGGCGTGGCCGTGGCGGCCGATCCGCTCACCGCCTACCGCCTGGCCTTCGCCACCGACACCACCTCGGCCTTCGGCGGCATCATCGCCTTCAACCGCCCGGTCGACGCCGAAACCGTGGAAGCCGTGACCGGCCAGTTCCTCGAAGTGCTGATCGCCCCGGCCTTCAGCGACGAGGCCAAGGCCGTCATCGCCGCCAAGAAGAACGTGCGCGTGCTGGAGATCCCGCTGGAAGCCGGCGCCAACCGCTTTGAACTGAAGCGTGTCGGCGGCGGCGTGCTGGTGCAGACCCCGGACATCCGCAACGTCGGCCTGGACGAGCTCAAGGTGGTGACCAAGCGCGCCCCGACCGAGCAGGAAATGAGCGACCTGCTGTTCGCCTGGCGCGTCGCCAAGTACGTCAAGTCCAACGCCATCGTGTTCTGCAAGAATGGCCAGACCGCCGGCATCGGCGCCGGCCAGATGAGCCGTGTCGACTCCACCCGCATCGCCGCGCGCAAGGCCCAGGACGCCGGCCTGACGCTGCAGGGCGCGGTGGCCTCGTCGGACGCCTTCTTCCCGTTCCGCGACGGCATCGACGTCATCGCCGAGCAGGGCATCAAGGCCATCATCCAGCCGGGCGGTTCGATGCGCGACGAGGAAGTGTTCGCCGCCGCCGACGAGCATGGCATCGCCATGGTGCTGACCGGTGTGCGCCACTTCCGCCACTGAGCGCGGCGAACCACGAGAAAGGTTGGCCGAAGCGCGCTTCGGCCTCACATGACCACCATGAGCCGCCCCATCCTGTTCACCCTGCTGCTGGCCAGCGCCGTCCCGGCCTGGGGCTGCAGTGACGGCGATGGCTGGCTCGACGCGGCCTGTCGCCGCGTCGATCAGGTGTGGCAACAAGGGCAGGGCGAGGTCTACCTGCCCGGCTACGCCTACCATCTGCGCAGCGCCTACCGGCCGGAGAAGATCAACTCGTTCAACGAACAGGCCTGGGGTTTCGGCCTGGGGCGCGGCCTGGTCGACGACGACGGCGACTGGCACGGCCTCTACGCCATGGCCTTTCTCGATTCGCACAACGATCCCGAGCCGATCGCCGGCTACGCCTACCAGAGCCTGCACCACTTCAGCGAGAACTGGCAGGCCGGGCTCGGTTTCACCGCCTTCCTCACCTCGCGCTCGGACACCCTGCATTACTTCCCGGTGCCGGGCGTGCTGCCGCTGGCGTCGGTGCAGTACAAGCGGCTGGCGTTGATGGGGACCTACATCCCCGGCGGCAAAGGCAACGGCAACGTGGTCTTCCTGTTCGCCCGTTACGGTTTTTGAGTGTGCCCGGCCTGGTCCGGGCACCGTCATTGAAAGATTGAGGAAACACAGATGAAAGTGATGGTTATCGGTTCCGGCGGGCGCGAACACGCCCTGGCCTGGCGTATCGCCAAGTCGCCGCGCGTGTCCAAGGTATTCGTCGCGCCCGGCAACGCCGGCACCGAACTCGACCCGCACCTGACCAACGTGGCGATCAGCGCGATTCCGGAGCTGATCGCCTTCGTCAAGCAGGAGAAGATCGAGCTCACCGTGGTTGGTCCGGAAGCGCCGCTGGCCGCCGGCGTGGTCGACGCCTTCCGCGCCGAAGGGCTGAAGATCTTCGGCCCGACCCAGTACGCCGCGCAGCTGGAAAGCTCCAAGGACTTCGCCAAGGCGTTCATGAAGCGCCACGGCATTCCCACCGCCGGCTACGAGACCTTCACCGACGCCGCCGCGGCGCACGCCTACGTCGACGGCAAGGGTGCGCCGATCGTGATCAAGGCCGACGGTCTGGCCGCCGGCAAGGGCGTGGTGGTGGCGCTGACGCTGGACGAAGCGCACGCCGCCATCGACGACATGCTGGTCGGCAACAAGATGGGCAGCGCCGGTGCCCGCGTGGTGATCGAGGACTTCCTGGAAGGCGAGGAAGCCAGCTTCATCGTCATGGTCGACGGCGAGCACGTGCTGGCCATGGCCACCAGCCAGGACCACAAGCGCCTCAAGGACAACGACGAGGGCCCCAACACCGGCGGCATGGGCGCCTACAGCCCGGCCCCGGTGGTGACCCCGGACGTGCACGCGCGCGTGATGCGCGAGATCATCCTGCCGACGGTGCAGGGCATGAAGAAGGACGGTCACGAGTACACCGGCTTCCTCTACGCTGGGCTGATGATCGACCAGGACGGCAACCCGTTCACCATCGAGTTCAACTGCCGCTTCGGCGACCCGGAAACCCAGCCGATCATGGCGCGCCTGAAGTCCGACTTCACCGTGCTGCTCGAGGCCGGCGTCAACGGCCAGCTCGACCGCGTCGAGGCCGAGTGGGACCGGCGCGTGGCGCTGGGCGTGGTGCTGGCGGCCGAAGGCTACCCGGAAAGCCCGCGCAAGGGCGACCTGATCGACGGCCTGTCCAAGGCCAGCGACGACGCCGTGGTGTTCCACGCCGGTACGGCGTTCGACGGCGAAGGCCGCGTGGTCACCAACGGCGGCCGCGTGCTGTGCGTGGTGGGCCTGGGCGACAGCGTGCGCATGGCGCAGGGCAAGGCCTACGCCGTGGCCGACCAGATCCGCTTCGCCGGCAAGCAGCTGCGTCGCGACATCGGCAGCAAGGCGTTGCACCGGCGCGGCTGAGAACGGTGCGCTTGTGGATAAAGCGACGGCACGCTCCAATCCCGGCCCTGTGATGCTCGCCGCACCATGTGTACGGCGGCATCGTTACTCGCCTCTTTGGGGCGAACCGGCTTTGGCGCCGCGGCCCTGAGCACAGGGAATCCTCGTGGGAGGGTTTCTTTCACAAGCCATACCTGCTCCAAGGCATTAGACGGCACCCTCGGGTGCCGTTTTTCATTGGCAGCGCCGCGCCATGGGCCATACTGAATCATCCGTGGAAACAGGAGCTTATCATGGCCCGTCGCTACCTGATCGCCGCCCTGTGTGCGCTGTTCGCCCTGTCCGGCCATGCCGGCGCCGCTCCCAAACCCTTGCGCGTGCTCACCGAGTCGTACCCTCCCTACAACATGAGCGCCAAGAACGGCAGCGTGGTGGGATTGTCGACCGATGTCGTGCGCGAGATGATGAAACGCGCCCGCGTGCCCTACACCATCGAGCTGCAGCAGTGGGTGTGGGCCTTCACCAACGCGCGCGACAATCCCGCCACCTGCGTCTACTCCACCACCCGCAGCGAGGATCGCGAGGCGCAGTTCAAGTGGGTCGGACCGCTGGTCGACAACCCCTGGGTGCTGTTCGCGCGCAACGACGACACGCGCCCGGTGCGTGCACTGGAAGACGTCCGCCCCTACCTCTTGGGCGGCTACGTCGGCGATGCCACCGCCCAGTTCCTGATGAGCAACGGCTACCGCGTCGAACTGGTGCCCGCCGACATGCTCAACATGCGCAAGCTGGCCGACGGCCGCATCGACTACTGGGCCACCGGCAAGTATCAGGGCGCGTATCTCGCGGCACAGCAGAAGCAGGTCGGCATCCACCCGGTGCTCACCTTCAAGACGGTGCAGCTCTATCTTGCCTGCAACAAGTCCACCGACGACGCGCTGATCCAGAAGCTCAACGCCAGCCTCGGCGGTATGCGCGAGGAAGGCGTGATACAGAAGATCGTCGACCGCTACCTGCATTGACGCGGCCGGGTTTTGCGGGACACCGCCGCCGGGGCGGCGGCGGCTCTGCTAGAATGGCGCTTTTGTCGTCACCCCCATCGTCATGAGTCGTCCTCTTACCCCGCCGCGTGGGCGCCGGGCCTTGCCGCGCCTGCCCGCCGTTGCGCTGTTGCGGAGAGCCAGGGCCGTGCTGCAGCAGGGCGGCGTGCTGGCCTATTCCACCGAATCCTGTTTCGGCCTGGGGTGCGATCCGTTCAATGTTGCAGCGATCCGCCGCGTGCTGGCGCTTAAGGCACGCCCCAACCACAAGGGCCTGATCGTGATTGCCGCCTCGCTGGCGCAGGTGCGTCCGCTGATCCGCCCGCTGTCGGTTGAGCAGGAGGCGGAACTTGCCCGCTACTGGCCTGGTCCCTATACCTTTTTGCTGCCGGCCTCGCCGCGTGTCTCGCCACTGCTGCGCGGGCGGCACGACAAGATCGCGGTGCGGGTGACCGCGCACGGCGAGGCGGCGGCGCTGTGCCGCGCGCTGGGGACGGCGCTGGTGTCGACCTCGGCCAACCGCGCCGGGCAGACGTCGCTGAAAACCGCACAAGCCTGCCGCCGCGCCTTCGGTGCCGCGGTCTTGACGTTGCCGGGACGCATCGGCGGCAGCCGCCGTCCCTCCACCATCATCGATTTTGAAACCGGCCGCGTGCTGCGCTGAAGCGCACGCGCCGTTTGTAACGAGGAACTAGCTTTGCAACCGATTTCTTTCATGAGCCTGATCCTGAACGCCAGCCTGGTGGTGCAACTGGTCATGCTGGGGCTGGCGCTGCTGTCGGTGCTGTCGTGGACGCTGATCATCAGCAAGCTCGGCACGCTGCGCTCGGCACGGCGCCACAGCGAAAGCTTCGAGCAGAATTTCTGGGGCGGCACCGACCTCAACCGGCTGTACGAGGATGCACGCCAGCAGGGCGACACCGTCGGCATGGAGCGTATCTTCCAGTCCGGCTTCGCCGAGTTCCTCAAGCAGCGCGGCCGTAGCGGCGCCGAGCTGTCCGACATCATGGACGGGGCACGCCGTGCCATGCGCGCCGCCGCCCAGCGCGAGCTCGACCGCCTCGACAGCCACACCTCGTTCCTCGCCACGGTCGGTTCGGTGAGCCCCTACATCGGCCTGTTCGGCACGGTGTGGGGCATCATGCACGCCTTCATCGGCCTCGGTAACGCCGGCCAGGCGACGCTGTCGACGGTGGCGCCGGGTATCGCCGAGGCGCTGGTGGCCACCGCCATCGGCCTGTTCGCGGCGATTCCGGCGGTGGTGGCGTACAACCGCTTCGCCGCCGACGTCGACCGCCTGGCGTCGCGCTTCGACACCTTCATGGAAGAGTTCTCCAACATCCTGCAGCGTCTCGCCACGCGCTGAGAACCCGCCCGCGATAACGGCTTCGGCCAGGCCGCCAAGGTTGGCCGAAGCCACTGTTCGCCTGAGCGAACAGTCTTGTCGCGTCCACCTGCCTTGTATTTCGTGCCGGCAGTGGGATGATGTCAGCCTGTTTCCGATGCGATGTCCTGCCATGTCCCCGCGCCGCGTGCCTCCTCTTACCCTTGCCGCCCTGCTGTCGCTCTACCTGATCTGGGGCTCGACCTACTTCGCCATCCACGTCGCCGTCGACTCGTGGCCACCGCTGTTGATGGCCGGGGTGCGCTTCGTGATCGCCGGCACCGTGCTGGCGTCGTTTCTGCTGTGGCGCGGCGAGGCCTTGCCGAACTGGCGCCAGCTCGGCAGCTCCACCCTGCTCGGCGTGCTGATGCCGGGCATGGGCAACGGTCTGGTGACGGTGGCGCAGAAGAGCGTGTCGTCTGGCGTGGCGGCGCTGATGGTGGCGACGGTGCCGCTGTTCACCACCTTGTGCGCCCGGCTGTTCGGGCAGCGCACCCGCCCGCTGGAGTGGGCCGGCATGGGGCTGGGCCTGGCCGGCATCGCGCTGCTCAACATGGGCAGCAGCCTGTCGCTGAGCCCGCTGGGCGGCATCCTGCTGTTGCTGGCCTGCGCCGGCTGGGCGCTCGGCTCGGCCTGGAGCAAGCACCTGCCGCAGCCGGGCGGACTGATGGCGAGCGCCATGATGATGCTGATGGGCGGCGTGGCGCTGCTGCTGGCCAGCGTGGCGAGCGGCGAGCGCCTGGCGGCGGTGCCGACCTTCGAAGGCTGGCTGGCGCTGGGTTACCTGGTGGTGTTCGGCTCGCTGATCGCCTACAGCGCCTATCTCTATCTCCTGGCCAACGTCAGCCCGGCCACCGCCACCAGCTACGCCTACGTCAACCCGGTGATCGCCGTGCTGCTGGGCGTGCTGTTCCTCGGCGAGCAGGTCGGCCGCCAGGAGCTGGGCGCGCTGGTGGTGATCGTGGCGGGCGTGGTGCTGATCGGCTGGAAGAAGGCCGAGCCGCGCCCGGCCTAGTCCACCGGCAGCGGCGGCAGGCGCGGCGTGATCGGGGTGTCGATGACGATCGAGGTCTTGGTGTCGCCGTACTGCATCAGCTCGGCGATCAGCGTCTGCAATGCCGCCATCGTGTCCACCGCCACCTTCAGCAACAGCCCGCTGCTGCCGGTGATCGACTCGCACGACACGATGCCCGGCACGTCCTTGAGTTTCTCCAGCACGGCGTAGAACTCCAGGTGTTTCACCGTCAGCTCGATCACGCACTGGATCGGAAAGCCCAGCCGCGCCAGGTCGACCCCGACGTGGTAGCCGGTGATGATGCCGGCGCGCTCCAGCTTGTCGACGCGGTCGGCCACCGCGGGGGCCGACAGGTTCACCCGTCGTGCCAGCTCGGCGAAGCTGAGACGGGCATTTTCGTGCAGTGCGGCGAGAATCTTGTGATCGAATTTGTCCACTTTGGATTCGAAGGCGTTAGCCGGAAATATGCGTTGAAACGAAAATTATACCCCGGTAAATCGACGGTTTTCTTATTAATTCGGCCCCCCAGCCTACGTACAATACGTCCCGTGATGAGGCAGCACGCTGCGGTCCCGCGGGACGGCGGCACGCTCCTTGGACTGGATACGTGGACCCCCCGAGGTGTGCCCGATGCGTCGGGAGCGGTCGCTGTTCTGGTGATCTCTTTGTCCCCGGTCTCAAGTCATTTCTCTTTAGTATTGACGACGATCCTTCAAGGCCTGTCTTGCGACAGGCCTGTTTTTTTGCCTGTTTCCCCCGACTTTGTTACCGTGACTTGGCATTTCCCGGGAAATGTCATATTTCTGTAATCCCCGCTTCTTATCCTCTGGGCAGACTCTCTGCCAATGGATCATCATGCCTGCGAACATTCTGCTCGTTGAAGACGAACCGGCCATTCAGGAACTGATAGCGTTCAACCTGACCCAGGCCGGCCACCATGTGCTGCGCGCCAGCACCGCCGAGGCCGCGCTGATGCTGGTCAAGAATGCCTTGCCGGACCTGGTGCTGCTGGACTGGATGCTGCCCGGCGGCTCCGGCATCGACATCGCCAAACGCCTGCGCGCCGACGAGCGCACGCGCCAGGTGCCGATCATCATGCTGACCGCGCGCTCCGACGAACAGGACAAGATCGTCGGGCTGGAAACCGGCGCCGACGACTACATCACCAAGCCGTTCTCGCCGCGCGAGCTGTTGGCGCGCATCAAGGCGGTGCTGCGCCGCCGTGCGCCGCAAATGACCGACGACGCGGTCGAGGTCAAGGGCCTGCGGCTCGATCCGGCGACGCACCGCGTCAGCACCGATGGCAATCCGATCGACCTCGGCCCGACCGAATTCCGCCTGCTGCACTTCTTCATGACCCACCCGGAACGGGTGCACTCGCGCGCGCAGCTGCTCGACCAGGTGTGGGGCGACCACGTGTTCGTCGAGGAGCGCACCGTCGACGTGCATATCCGCCGCCTGCGCAGCTCGCTGGAAGCGACCGGGCACGATGGCCTGATCCAGACCGTGCGCGGCACCGGCTACCGCTTCTCCACGCAACAGTGAGGTAGGCTTTTTTGCGCGAATTTGCACAGCGTACACTGCTCTGGCTGGTGGCCATCGTGCTGCTCGGACTGGGGTTCTGGTGGGCCTCCGGCGCGCTCGACGCCCTGCTGGTGCTGAGCATCGGCCTGGGCGGCTGGTTGGCCTTCCATCTCTATCACCTGGCGCTGCTGCTGCGCTGGCTGCAGCACCCCTCGGCCGAACGCGTGCCGGACGGTTTCGGTGCCTGGCACACGGTGTTCATCACGCTCTACCGGCAGAGCAAGATGCAAAGCCAGAGCAAGCGCAAGCTGACCAAGACCGTGGAGCGCTTCATCAACGCCGGCGAGGCGATGCCGGACGGCGTGGTGGTGCTGGACGAGCACGACCGCATCGAGTGGCTCAACCCGATGGCGGTGGAGCACTTCGGACTCGACCGCAAGCGCGATGTCGGCAACCAGATTTTCAACCTGATCCGCCAGCCGGCGTTCAACGCCTACATGAAGGCGGACAGTTTCAGCCAGCCCTTGATCCTGCGTTCCTCCCAGCCCAACGAGCGGGTGCTGAGCATCCAGCTGGTGCCGTTCGACTCCACCCGCAAGCTGATCCTGTCGCGCGACATCACCCAGCTGGAGCGGGTGCAGACGGTGCACCGCGACTTCGTCGCCAACGTCTCGCACGAGCTGCGCACGCCGTTGACGGTGATCGGCGGCTTCCTCGAGACGCTCTCCGACATGCCGGACAACCCGGCGCTGCTGCGCCAGTTCCTGCCGATGATGATGGAGCAGTCGCGCCGCATGCAGAGCCTGGTGGAGGATCTGCTGATCCTGTCGCGGCTGGAGAACAGCCCGAAGAACGCCGCCAACGAGAAGGTCAACATGAGCGAATTGCTCGACACGCTGATGGTCGAAGCCGAAGGCCTGTCGCAAGGGCGTCATCAGATCCGGCTGCAGCGCGACACGCCGCTGTGGCTGTGGGGCAATGTCCAGGAGCTGCACTCGGCGTTCGGCAACCTGGTGTCCAACGCGGTGCGCTACACCCCGGACGGCGGCGACGTCACGCTGTGTTGGAAGGAGGAAGGCGAGAAGCTGGTGTTCTCGGTCAAGGACAGCGGCATCGGCATCCCGCGCGAACACATCCCGCGCCTCACCGAGCGCTTCTACCGCGTCGACCGCGGCCGCTCGCGCGGCAACGGCGGCACCGGGCTCGGCCTCGCCATCGTCAAGCACGTGGTGGCGCGCCACCAGGCGCGCCTCGAGGTGCACAGCGAGCCGGAGCGCGGCAGCACCTTCAGCGTGGTGTTCAACCGCTCGCAGATGGCCGAGCCGGAAGCGGCCTGAGCGCTCGATCCTGTCCTTGGCGCGGGCCGCCGTGCCGCGCTAAGATGATCTTCCTGTTGTCATCGATCATCCCTCAACCAACCGGGAAGTACGCCATGAACCGCCTGCAAGCCATCCGTCCCTTCGGCCAACGTATCTGGCTGGACAACCTGTCGCGTGAACTGCTGGCCTCCGGCACCCTGGCGCGCCTGGTGGAGGAAGACGGCATCGCCGGCGTGACCTCCAACCCGACCATCTTCCACAAGGCCATCGCCAGCGATCCGCGCTATCAGGAAGACCTGGCCGCACTGAAACTGCGCGCTCTCGACGCCGAGCAGTGCTACGAGGCGCTGGTGATCCCGGACATTCAGGCCGCCTGCGACCTGCTGGCGCCGCAGTACCACGCCAGTGCCGGCGACGACGGCTACGTCAGCCTGGAAGTGTCGCCGCTGTTGGCCAACGACGCCGCCGGCACCCTGGCCGCGGCGCGCCGGCTGTGGCAGGTGGTGGCCCGACCCAACCTGATGATCAAGATTCCGGCTACCGCCGCCGGGGTGGAAGCGCTGCGCACGCTGACGCGCGAGGGCGTCAACGTCAACATCACGCTGCTGTTCAGCCTGCCCCAGGTCGAGGCGGTGTGGGACGGTTATCTCGCCGGCCTGCAGCAGCGCCTGGAGGACGGCAACGACGTCAAGCCGGTCAAGGCGGTGGCGAGCTTCTTCCTGTCGCGCGTCGACAGCCTGCTCGATGCGCAGCTGGCGCCGGAACTGCAGGGCAAGGTGGCGGTGGCGCTGGCCAAGGCGGCCTACGCGCGCTACCGGCAGCGTTTCCACGGCGCCGAATTCGCCGCGCTGCGCGCCGCCGGGGCGCGTCCGCAGTACCTGCTGTGGGCCAGCACCGGCACCAAGAATGCCGCCTACTCCGACGTGCTGTACGTCGAGAGCCTGATCGGCCAGGAAACCGTCAACACCGTGCCGGACGCCACGCTAGCGGCGTTCCGCGATCATGGCGCGGCCGCCGAGACCCTGCCGCGCGCCCTCGAGGATGCCATGATGACGCTGCACCGCGTCGGCGCCTCCGGCATCGACCTGGCCGCCGTCGGCGACAAGCTGCAGCAGGACGGCCTCAAGCTGTTCGTCGAGTCGTATCAGGCGCTGCTGGAGCTGACCGCCTGAGCGTCTCGCCATTAGGCGGCTGCGCCTTCGCATCTTGAGCGCCGGCAGACTGCGTGCGCATCTCTGATGCGCCCAGCGATGCGGAATCCTCATGTACTCTATGTACATTCCGGGTCCTGTGCGCTGGCGGCGCTCAACCTGCTTTGGCTCGCTCGCCTACTGGGAGGGACTCCACGCCCGCGGGCCTAATCAACAAAAAAACGGGATGGCGCACCATCCCGTTTTTTTTGTTGGAAAAGGTTGGCCGAAGCCTCAGCCCGGCTGCTGCCGCCGCGCCGCCATGCGCTGCCCGGCCTGGCGCAGTTCGTCCTCGCTCAAGGTGGCGGCGACCAGCGGAAACAGCCAGTCCTCCTCCAGCTGGGCATGGCTGCGATAATGCGTGGTGAAGGCGTGGATGGCTTCGGCGTCGACCCGCGTTGCCGAGCCGTCCTGCAGTGCCAGCAGTTGCCGCCGCAACACCTGCCAACGTTGGCCGAACATGACGTGATCGGCCGCCAGTCGCGCCAGCGGCGTGTCGGTATCGGGCAGGCGCTGGCGCAGCAGCGGGAACAGCTCGTCTTCCTCGTCGGCGTGGTGCGCTGGGCCGGCCACGTCGAAGTAACGCAGGATGCCCGCCACCGAGCTCTGCAGCGCCGGGGTGACGCCCTGTGCGGCGAGGTAGCCGGGCAACTTGTCGAGCAGGCTGCAGAAGTGGCGCACCTTGTCGTGGCAGGCACCGAGCATCTCCAGCGGCGCGTCGAAGCTGGGGGCGGCGTTCTGGCCGAGGTTGTCGAGTCGCAGCATGGCGGGGTCCTGGTGGGATGGCAGGCACCCAGTGTGCCCGAGCCCGCTGCGCGGGGCCATGACCGCGCTCAAGAAACGCCGGGCAGGCTGGCCGGCGCCGTGCTTCTGCACCACAATGACGGGGTGTGCGCCCGGCGGTGGCGCCGCGTCTCCCGCTCGTTACCAAGAGTCTTCCCATGGACCAACCCTTCGTCGTACGCCCTCCCGATCTGGCCGAGCCTGGTTTGGCGGAAGCCGCGTTCCGCCTGCAGCTGGCGGCCCACCGCGTGGAACTGGCGTGGCTCGGCGAACCGCCCGACCTGCCGCTGCTGTGGGACGGCGCGGCGGCGGTGACGGCCTGCCCCTATCGCCAGCTCGCCGCGTTCGAGGGTGCCGAGCTGCGCGGCCTGCTGGTGTACGAGGAGGAGGGCGACGGCGTGCATATCCAGCGCATCGTGGTCGATCCCGCCCATTTCGGCCAGGGCTGGGGCTACCGCCTGGTGAACGCGCTGCTGGCGCTCGCGCCGCGCGTCACGGTGGATACCGCCGAGGGCAACGCCGCGGCGCTGCGCCTCTACGGCAAGGCCGGCTTCGTGCCGGAGCAGCGCTGGCACACGCCGGGTGGGCTGGCGCTGTGGCGGCTGGGCTACCGCCGCCCGCCCGACGAGGCGGCGCTGCCGGCGCTGTCGCTCGACGCGGCGGGCTGGGTACCCGAGGCGCGCCGCTGCCCCTCGCCCAACCGCGACGCGCGCGCCGCCGGGGTGGCGACGGAACTGCTGGTGGTGCACAACATCAGCCTGCCGCCGTACCGCTACGGCGGGCCGGGCGTGGAACAGCTGTTCACCAACAGCCTCGACCCCGCGGCGCACCCCTACTACGCCACCATCCACCACTTGCGCGTCTCGGCGCATTTCTTCATCCGCCGCGACGGCGAGCTGGTGCAGTTCGTCCCGGTCACCGAGCGCGCCTGGCACGCCGGGGTGTCGAGCTGGCGCGGGCGCGAGCGCTGCAACGATTTCTCGCTCGGAGTGGAGCTGGAGGGCTGCGACTTCGAGCCGTTCGCCGATGCCCAGTACCGTACCCTGATCGCGCTGGCGCGCCTGCTCAAGCAGCAACTGGGTCTGGCCGGCATGACCGGCCACGAACACATCGCGCCGGGGCGCAAGACCGATCCCGGCCCGTTCTTCGACTGGGCGCGGCTGAGACGACTGGTGGACCTGCCGGCCGAGTGAGCGCCTATCCCATTAGACGGCTGCGCCTTCGCCTCTTGAGCGCCGGCAGACTGCGTGCGAATCCATCGCTGAGCCAATCGAAGATTGGCACGCAGAGATTGGCTCAGCGATGCGGAATCCTCATGTACTTTGAGTACATTCCGGTTCCTGTGCGCTGGCGGCGCTCAACCTGCCTTGGCTCGCTCGCCTACTGGGATGGCTCTATGGGTTTTATTTTTGATTAATCCGGTGCATGCAAAACGGCCGCTGAGCGGCCGTTTTGTGTGTCCGGAGAGGAGGGGCACTACAGCTCGATCTGCGCACCCAGCTCCACCACGCGGTTGGTCGGGATGTGGAAGAAGTCGGTGGCCCTCAGCGCGTTCTTGCTCATCCACACGAACAGCTGCTCGCGCCAGCGCGCCATGCCCGGACGCGCGGTGGAAAGCAGCGTCTCGCGCGACAGGAAGAACGAGGTATCCATCACCTCGAATTCCAGGCCCTGCCGGGCGCACAGGTCGAGGATGTCCTGCACGTTCGGTGTCTCCTTGAAGCCGTAGAACGCCTCGACCTGCCAGAACGAATTCGACAGGCGGGTGACGGTCACTCTTTCCTGTTGGCTGACATAGGGGACCTCCTCGCCGTGGATGGTCAGCAGCACGATGCGCTCGTGCAGCACCTTGTTGTGCTTCAGGTTGTGCAACAGCGCGTGCGGCACCCCTTGCAGCGTGCTGGTCAGGAACACCGCCGTGCCCTGCACCCGGCTGGGCGGGAACGACTCCATGTTCTCGACGAAGCTGTCGAGCGGAATGGCATGCTCCATCAGCCGCTCTTGCAGGATTTCGCGGCCACGCTTCCAAGTGCTCATCAGGGTGAAGGCGCCCAGACCGATCACGAGCGGCAGCCAGCCGCCGGCGAACAGCTTGAGCGCGTTGGCGGCGAAGAGCGGAATGTCGATGCACAGGAAGCCGACGAGGATGGTCAGCACCAGCGCCTTCGGCCAACCCCAATTCCTCATCGCCACGGTGCACGACAGAATGGCGGTGATGACCATGGTGCCCGTCACGGCAATGCCGTAGGCGGCGGCCAGATGGCTGGACGACTGGAAGGTCAGCACGACCACGATCACCGCTGTCAACAGCGCCCAGTTGACCAGGGGAATATAGATCTGGCCGATTTCCATATCCGAGGTGTGCTGAATGTCCAGACGCGGCATGAAGCCCAACTGGACTGCCTGGCGTGTCAGCGAGAACACGCCGGAAATGACCGCCTGCGAGGCGATCACCGTGGCGAGCGCGGAGAGGATCACCAGCGGGAACAGCGCCCAGTCCGGAGCCAGGTGGAAGAACGGATTGGCGACGGTCTTGGGGTCGGCCAGAATCAGGGCGCCCTGGCCGAAATAATTGAGCAGCAGTGCCGGCAGCACGAAGCTGAACCAGGCCAGGCGAATCGGCTTTTTGCCGAAGTGGCCCATGTCGGCGTACAGCGCCTCGGCGCCAGTAATGGCCAGGACAACCGAACCCAGCGCCAAAAAGCCGAGTTTCTTGTGGTGATCCATGAAAGCGAAGGCATGGCTGGGATAAATGGCCTCCAGCACGGTCGGGTTGTCGGCGATGCTGAGCACGCCGAGCAGGCCCAGCACGGCAAACCAGATCAGCATCACCGGGCCGAACAGTTTGCCGACACTGGCGGTACCGTGGCGCTGGATCAGGAACAACGCGACCAACACCGTGATCGAAATCGGCATCACGTAAGGCTCCAGCGTCGGGGTCATCACCTCCAGCCCTTCGATCGCGGATAGTACCGAGATGGCAGGGGTAATCACGACCTCGCCGTAGAAGAAGCCGCCGCCCATCAACCCCATGACCAGCAGCAGCCAGCCGGTCTTGCCCGGCACGTGCCGCTTGGCCAGCGCCATCAGGGTCAGGATGCCACCTTCGCCCCGGTTGTCGGCGCGCAGCACGAAGGAAAGGTACTTGACCGAGACCACCATGATCAGTGCCCAGAAAATAAGCGACAGGATGCCGAGCACATTTTCCGGGCTGGGGGCGAGGCCGAGGTGGCCAGCAAAACATTCTTTAAGGGTATAGAGCGGGCTGGTGCCGATATCGCCGTACACCACGCCCAGTGCGGCGAGTGTGATGCCCGCCAGCGCCTGCTTGCTGTGTGCTTGCATAATGGTCTGTTTTTTTGCCGTTTTTATGGCAGCAAGCCGTGTTGCGCGGAAGGTTGCTGCAGTGCGGTAGATGGTCAACGAGCGCGAAGCTTACTCCTGTGCCGTGACAGTGCAAAGAGCAGGCCGGTAATTGTCCCGGCGTGCCGGGGATTCTGTCGGGAGCCTGCCACAGGCCGGGAAACGGCGCCAGGGCCGGCGGCGCTCGGGAGCGGCGCGCCGCTTCCCCCCGGGCGGCGCAAACCGCTACAATCAATGCCATTTATCGGAATTTCCAAGGACATCCCGCCATGCGCGCCTCGCAGTTTTTCATCTCCACCCTGAAAGAAGCTCCCGCCGACGCCGACATCGTCAGCCAGAAACTGATGCTGCGCGCCGGCTTCATCCGCAAGGCCGCCGCCGGCATCTACTCGTGGATGCCGATGGGGCTCAAGAGCCTGCGCAAGGTGGAAGCGATCGTGCGCGAGGAAATGAACCGCGCCGGCGCCATCGAGGTGATCATGCCGATCGTGCAGCCGGCCGGGCTGTGGCAGGAAACCGGGCGCTGGGACACCATGGGCGAGGAAATGCTGCGCTTCAAGGACCGCCACGAGCGCGACTTCGTGATCCAGCCGACCTCCGAGGAAGTCGTCACCGACCTGATCCGCGGCGATCTGAAGAGCTACCGCGCGTTGCCGAAGAACTTCTACCAGATCCAGACCAAGTTCCGCGACGAGCGCCGCCCGCGTTTCGGCGTGATGCGCGGCCGTGAATTCACCATGAAGGACGCCTACTCCTTCGACCGCAGCGCCGACGCCGCCGGCGTCAGCTACGACAACATGTACGCTGCCTACTGCAAGATCTTCGACCGCATCGGCCTGACCTACCGCGCCGTGGCGGCCGACACCGGCGCCATCGGCGGCGACCGCTCGCACGAATTCCAGGTGATCGCCGCCACCGGCGAGGACGCCATCATCTACTGCCCGGACTCCGACTACGCCGCCAACATCGAGTTGGCCGAAGCCGTGGCTCCGGCTGGCGAGCGTCCGGCGCCGGGTGCCGCCATGGAAAAGGTGTACACCCCGAAGGTCAAGACCATCGCCGACCTGGTGGACTTCCTCAAGGCCGACATCAAACAGACCGTCAAGGCCATCGTGGTGGACGGCGACGGCGAAGACGGCCAGCCGGTGCTGCTCTTGGTGCGTGGCGACCACGAACTGAACGAGGTCAAGGCCGGCAAGCTGGATGGGGTGAAGAGCCCGCTCACCTTCGCCAGCCCGGACGCCATCCGAGCCTCCTTCGGTGCCAACCCGGGCTCGCTCGGTCCGGTCAACTTCCCGGGCAAGGTCTACGCCGACCGCACCGTGGCCAAGATGGCCGACATGATCACCGGCGCCAACGAGGACGACCAGCACTTCACCGGCGTCAACTTCGGCCGCGACTGCCCGGAACCGATCGTCGCCGACATCCGCAACGTGGTGGCCGGCGACCCGAGCCCGGACGGCAAGGGCGTGCTGGCTATCGAGCGCGGCATCGAGGTCGGCCACGTGTTCTACCTCGGCACCAAGTACTCCCAGGCGATGAACGCCACCTTCCTCGATGAAGACGGCAAGCCCAAGTTCTTCGAGATGGGCTGTTACGGCATCGGCGTGACCCGTATCCTGGGCGCCGCCATCGAGCAGAACTTCGACGCCAAGGGCATCATCTGGCCGGACGCCATCGCACCGTTCACCGTGGTGCTGTGCCCGGTCGGCTACGACCGCTCGGCCGAGGTCAAGGCCGCCGCCGACCAGCTCTACGCCGATCTCGTCGCCAACGGCGTGGACGTCATCCTCGACGACCGTGGCGAGCGCCCGGGCGCGATGTTCGCCGACTGGGAACTGATCGGCGTGCCGCACCGCGTCACCATCGGCGATCGCGGCCTGAAAGAAGGCAAGGTGGAATACCAGCACCGCCGCGACAGCGAAGCCACTGGCATGGCCGTCGATGCTATTCTGGAGCATGTGCTAGCCAAACTGGGTAAGTGATGCCTGCTGCCGCTCGTTCCGCCGTCTCGCCTTGCCGGCCGCGCCGTACGACGCTGAGTCGCCCGTTCGGCGCGCTCGCACGCCGGCTGAGACCAGGAGCGTGGCGCGAGGGACGGGCCGTTCTCCTGGCGCTGGCGCTGTGCGCGGCGGTGCCGGCCTGGGCCGGCGCGCAGCGCGAGGAAGCGTTGTCGGCCAACGTGGCCTCGGCGATGCGCCGCTCGGTGAACGACGCCAATGCGCCGCGGCTGGTGTTCGACGACGCCCGCGAAGGCCAGGCCTGGCTCGCCGAGATGTCGCGCCGCCTGGAAAAACGCATCCCCGATGCCTGGATGCGCCAGCACCTGCTCACCGCCATCCAGTACGAGGCCAGCCGCGCCGGCCTCGACCCGCAGCTGGTGCTGGGGCTGATCCAGGTCGAGAGCGGCTTCAAGAAGTACGCCATCTCCGGCGCCGGCGCGCGCGGGCTGATGCAGGTGATGCCGTTCTGGGTGCGCCACATCGGCAACAGCGAGCACAACCTGTTCGAGCTCACCACCAACCTGCGCTACGGCTGCACCATCCTGCGCCACTACCTCGACCTGGAGCGCGGCAACCTGTTCCGCGCGCTGGGACGTTACAACGGCAGCCTCGGCCGGCCGGAGTACCCCAACCTGGTGCTGGGCGCCTGGCGCGCCCATTGGCAGTGGCAGCCGCCGGCGGCGCTACGCACCGCCCGGCTGGAGTCGGGCGCCACCCAGGACTGAGTCGTCTTCCCGCACGCCACCGCCCGGTGGCGTTTTTCATGGGCGCCTGCCGGCACGAACTGCCATGATGAAGCACGGATGACGTTCTAAGGAGCCCGGCATGAAAACCGCCATACGGGGGGCGCTGCTCACCTTCCGCCGCGACCCGCTGCTGGCCGGCGTCGAGGCCGGCATGTACTACGAGTCGGACGGCGTGGTGGTGATCGAGGCGGGCAGCGTCGCCGCCGCCGGGCCGGCGACGACGCTGCTGCCAGCGCTTGGCGCCGACGTCGCCGTGACCCACTACCCGGACCACCTGATCCTGCCCGGCTTCATCGATTGCCACGTGCACTATCCGCAGACCGAGATGATCGCCGCCTACGGCGAGCAGCTGATCGACTGGCTCAACCACTACACCTTCGTCACCGAGCAGGCGTTCGCCGACAAGTCGCACGCCGCCGAGGTGGCCGAGGTGTTTCTCGCCGAGCAGCTGCGCCACGGCGTGACCAGTTCGGCGGTGTTCTGCACCGTCCACCCGGACTCCGTCGACGCCCTGTTCGAGGCGGCCGAGCGGCGCCAGATGCGGCTGCTGGCCGGCAAGGTCTGCATGGACCAGTACGCCCCGGCCGAACTGCTCGACAACGCCGAGCGCGCCTACGCCGAGTCCAAGGCGCTGATCGAACGCTGGCACCGCCGCGGCCGCGCCGAGTACGCCATCACCCCGCGCTTCGCGCCGACCTCGTCGGTGGCGCAGTTGGAGGCGCTGGGGGCGCTGGCGGCGGAATACCCCGACATGGCGATCCAGTCGCACCTGGCGGAGACGCCGGGCGAGATCGCCTGGGTCAAGTCGCTACACCCGGACTCCCCGCACTACACCGCGGTCTACCAGCGTTACGGCCTGTTGCGGCCGCGCGCCGTGTACGGTCACGGCGTGCATCTGGCGGACGAGGAATTGCAACTGCTCTACGACAGCGGCGCCAGCCTGGCGCATTGCCCCAGCTCCAATGCCTTTCTTGGCTCCGGCAGCTTCGACCTGCGCCGCGCCCGCGCTGTGCCGCGCCCGGTGCGGGTCGGACTGGCTACCGACCTGGGCGCCGGTACCAGCTTCTCGATGCTGCAGACCATGCGCTCGGCCTACGAGGCGGCGCAGACGCACGGTGTCGCGCTGTCGGCACCGCAGGCGTTCTACCTCGCCACGCGCGGCAGCGCCGAGGCGCTCGGCATCGCGGATAAGGTGGGGTCGATCGAGGTCGGGCTGGAGGCCGACCTGGTGGTGCTCAACCTGCGTTCCACCCCGCTGATCGACTTTCGCATGCGCTACGTCCGGGACATCGAGGAGGCGCTGTTCGTGCAGATGATCCTGGGCGACGACCGCGCCGTCGCCGCCACCTATGTAGCGGGCCGGCTGCTGCAGCCCGGGGCCGGCTTGGCGGGGTGAGGAAACGAAAACGCTTCGGCCAACCTTTGAAGGTTGGCCGAAGCGTTTTGTCCTGGCCCCGCCCGTATCCTGGCATCGTGGAGCGGGGCCGGTCTTGCCCGGCGTTACGCCTTCTGGCGCGGCGGTAGCAGGACCTGGCGCGTGCCGGCCAACTGGTCGTGCAGGAATTGGCGCTCCTTGTCGTGGAACGCCGCCAGGAACGGAATCAGCCACCACAGCAGCGGCAGCCAGCGCGCCTCGGGCGTGTGGCCGAGGGCGCGCTCCCAGCCCAGGTAGCTCAACAGCGGCAGGCCGACGAACAGCGCCAGCGCCACCAGATAGCGCCCCAGCGCCTGCGGCCACCCCACGCTCCCGCCGTCGCGCCCCACCAGCTTGATGCGCCAGGTCTTCATCGCCACGGTCTGGCCGCGCCGTACCCACGATAGGCCGAAATAACCGAACAGCGCCGCCGCCAGAAACAGGCGGAACAGCTGCTCGAGCCAGAACGAGGCGCCAAGCCAGGCCTTGAGCGGGGTGAACAGGGCCGAGGCGAGCAGCAGCACCGCCAGCATCAGCAACAGTTCGTACAGCAGGCAACACAGGCGACGGGTCAAGCCGGGGGTGGTCAGGGAAGATGTCATGCCGAAAACGGGTATGGTTGGTCGGGGCAAGGGCGCGCGATCATTCAGCACGCTGTCAGAACGCCATGGTAGCAGAGCCCGATGGAGGCGGATACCCGCCCCCGGGGGCGCCTTAACCATTGGATTTGCGTGGATTTTGCATGTGCACAAAAGCCCTTGACCGGTCTTTCCAAGATACGCTAAGGTCAGAGGCTATAACGGGACAAAACCACCACATAAAAGAGGCAACGATGCAGATTTCGGGCGCGGAGATCGTAGTCCGCTGCCTGCAGGAAGAAGGAGTCGAGTTCGTTTTCGGCTACCCCGGCGGCGCGGTACTAGAAATTTATGATGCCATCTTCAAGCAGAGCCAGTTCAAGCATGTTCTGGTGCGGCACGAGCAGGCAGCGGTGCATGCCGCCGACGCCTACTCGCGTTCCAGCGACAAGGTCGGCGTGGCACTGGTCACTTCCGGTCCGGGCGCGACCAATGCCGTGACCGGCATTGCCACCGCCTACATGGACTCGATTCCGATGGTCGTGTTGTCTGGCCAGGTGCCGACGCCGGCCATCGGTCTGGATGCCTTCCAGGAAGTCGACATGGTCGGCATTACCCGGCCGTGCGTGAAGCACAACTTCCTGGTCAAGGACATCAACGAGCTGGCGGAAACCATCAAGAAGGCGTTCTACATCGCCAAGACCGGTCGCCCCGGTCCGGTGGTGGTCGACATCCCCAAGGATGTGACGCAGAAGCTGGCCGAGTTCCACTATCCGGAAAGCGTCAGCATCCGCTCCTACGTGCCGGTGCTGCGCGGCCATCCGGGCCAGATCCGCAAGGCCGTCAACCTGCTCCTGGAAGCCAAGCGCCCCTACGTCTACGTCGGCGGCGGCGCGGTGCAGGGCGGGGCGGAGCAGGAAGTCACCGAACTGGTGCGCTCGCTCGGGCTGCCGTGTACCAACACCCTGATGGGCCTGGGCGCCTATCCGGGCAGCGATCCGCAGTTTCTCGGCATGCTCGGCATGCACGGTACCTACGAAGCCAACATGGCAATGCAGAACTGTGACGTGCTGATTGCCGTGGGTGCCCGCTTCGACGACCGCGTGATCAGCGTGCCGTCGCACTTCCTGTCCAAGCCGAAGAAGATCGTCCACATCGACGTCGATCCGTCTTCCATCGCCAAGCGCGTCAAGGTCGACGTGCCTATCGTCGGCGACGTCAAGTACGTGCTGCGCGATATGCTCGACCAGCTCAAGGAAAGCGGCAAGAAGCCCGATCCGGTTGCGCTGGCGGCGTGGTGGAAGCAGATCGAGGAATGGCGCGCGCCCAATTCGCTGCTGTATGCTCCCTCCAACGAGCTGATCAAGCCGCAATACGTGGTGGAAAAGCTGTACGAAATCACCGGCGGCGATGCCATCATCACCTCCGACGTCGGCCAGCACCAGATGTGGGCGGCGCAGTACTACAAGTTCGACCGGCCCAAGCAGTGGCTCAACTCCGGTGGCCTCGGCACCATGGGCTTCGGCCTGCCGGCCGCCATCGGCGCCCAGCTGGCCAACCCGGACAAGGCCGTCGCCTGCATCACCGGCGAGGGCTCGATCCAAATGAATATCCAGGAGCTGTCCACCGCCAAGCAGTACCATACCCCGGTCAAGGTCGTCAGCCTGAACAACCGTTACCTGGGCATGGTGCGCCAGTGGCAGGAGTTCTTCTACGGTACGCGCTACTCCGAGTCGTACATGGACGCGCTGCCGGATTTCGTCAAGATCGCCGAGGCCTACGGCCACGTCGGCTTCAAGATCGAGAATCCGGCCGACGTCGAGCCGGTGCTGCGCGAAGCCTTCAGCCCGGCGCTGAAGGAACGCCTGGTGTTCTTGGATTTCCGTACCGATCAGTCGGAAAACGTGTTCCCGATGATAGGCAACGGCAAAGGTCTGGACGAAATGGATCTGCCGCCGCATATGAGGAAAACCGACGAGCCGGATGCCGAACGCGACTACGGCAACCTGTGCTGATTGAAGGGCGGACAAATGCGACATATTCTTTCCATTCTTCTGGAGAATGAAGCGGGGGCTCTTTCCCGCGTAGTGGGCCTGTTTTCGGCCCGGGCGTACAATATCGACTCCCTGACGGTGTCCACGACCGAGGACCGGACACTGTCGCGCATGACGATCGTCACGCACGGCTCCGACGACGTTATCGAGCAGATCACCAAGCAGCTCAACAAGCTGATCGAGGTGGTCAAGGTGATAGACCTCAACGAATCCGAGCACATCGAACGGGAGATGATGCTGATCAAGGTGCGCGCTACCGGCAAAGACCGGGAAGAAATGAAGCGCATGGCGGATATCTTCCGCGGTCGCATCATCGACGTGACGGAAAAGACTTACACCATCGAGCTGACTGGTACGAGCGACAAGCTGAATGCCTTTATCGAGGCGATCGACCGCACAGTGATCCTGGAGACGGTTCGTACTGGCGCATCCGGCATTGGCCGCGGTGAGCGGGTTCTAAAAATCTGATAAATCGATCAATACGGACGGAGTCATCTCCGTCCGGCTGAAGGGAAAGACAAAAAATGAAAGTGTTTTACGACAAGGACGCCGATCTGTCGATCATCAAGGGCCTGCAGGTGACCATCGTTGGCTACGGCTCGCAAGGCCACGCTCACGCCCAGAACCTGAAGGACTCCGGTGTCAACGTCACCGTGGCCCTGCGCAAGGACGGCGCTTCCTGGAACAAGGCCGTTGCTGCCGGTCATCAGGTGAAGGAAGTTGCCGAGGCAGTGAAGGAAGCCGACGTCGTCATGATCCTGCTGCCGGACGAGTCGCAGCCGGACGTGTACCGCAAGGACATCGAGCCGAACCTGAAGCAAGGCGCGGTACTGGCCTTCGCCCACGGCTTCAACGTGCACTACAACCAGATCGTGCCGCGCGCCGACTTGGACGTGGTCATGGTTGCCCCGAAAGGCCCGGGCCACACCGTGCGCTCCGAGTACGTCAAGGGCGGCGGCGTGCCGACCCTGATCGCCGTGTACCAGGACAAGTCCGGCAAGGCCCGCGACATCGCCCTGTCCTACGCTGCGGCCAACGGTGGCACCAAGGGTGGCGTGATCGAAACCAACTTCCGCGAAGAAACCGAAACCGACCTGTTCGGTGAACAGGCTGTGCTGTGCGGTGGCGCGGTTGAACTGGTGAAAGCCGGTTTTGAAACCCTGGTGGAAGCCGGTTACGCTCCGGAAATGGCCTACTTCGAGTGCCTGCACGAGCTGAAGCTGATCGTCGACCTGATGTACGAAGGCGGCATCGCCAACATGAACTACTCCATCTCCAACAACGCGGAGTATGGCGAGTACGTGACCGGTCCGGAAGTGGTGACCTCCGCCACCAAGGAAGCGATGAAAAAAGCGCTGTACCGCATCCAGTCGGGTGAATACGCCAAGATGTTCATCCTGGAAGGCAAGACCAACTACCCGAGCATGACCGCTCGCCGTCGCCTGAACGCCGTGCATCCGATCGAGACCGTTGGTGCCGAACTGCGTGCAATGATGCCGTGGATCGCCAAGAACAAACTGGTGGACCAGTCCAAGAACTGATTGACGTGCAGTTTGGCTAGTGAGGCCGGGGTTTCCCCGGCCTTTTTTCTTGCCCGGAAGCCGAGCAGTGCCTTCGGTGCGGGCGCGTTGCAGTGAGGTGCGACCGGGCGTGGGTGATGAGGGGAACTGCAGGCGGGATGCGGTGCTTGCTCTGGCCGGCAAGCCCGTGTTGAGCGTGGCAGGGGAGGGGGCGAGCGCGGCAGCGGCGGAGCCGCTGCCGCCTGGTCAGGAGGTATCGTCGGTGGGTTCGTTCGCCGGCACTCAGTCGGCCATGCCCTCGCCCATGCGCACCGCGCGGCCGGGTGCCCAGTCGGCATTGAACTGCAGCGGCCCCTGCGGGAACAGCAGCACTACGGTGGAGCCGAGCAGGAAGCGTCCCATCTCCTCGCCCTGTTTCAGAGTGATGTCCTGGTCGCGGTAGTCCCAGTGGCGCACGTCGGCGCTACGTGGCGGGTTGATCACGCCGTGCCACACCGTGGCCATGCTGCCGACGATGGTGGCACCCACCAGCACCAGCGCGAACGGGCCGTGCGGCGAGTCGAAATGGCACACCACGCGCTCATTACGCGCGAATAGCGCGTCGACGCCGCGCGCGGTGGCCGGGTTGACCGAATACAGCTCGCCCGGTACGTAGCTCATCGACAGCAGGCGGCCATCGCACGGCATGTGGATGCGGTGGTAGTCGCGCGGGCTGAGGTAGATGGTGGCGAACAGGCCGTCGTCGAACTGGCGCGCCAGCGCCGCGTCGCCGGCGAGCAGGGCGGTGCTGCTGAAGGATTTGCCCTTGGCCTGGAAGATCTGGTCGCGTTCGATGTGGCCGAACTGACTGATGGCGCCATCCACCGGGCAGACCAGCCGCGTCGCCGCCAGCGGGCGCACGCCGGGCTGCAAGGCGCGGGTAAAGAAATCATTGAAGCTGGCGTAGGCACCGGGTTGGCGTGCTGCGGCTTCTGCCATGTTGACGTCGTAGCGGGCAATGAAGCGGCGTATCATCCACTGTGTCAGGGCGCCAGCGCGCTGGCGCGCGACGAAACCGAACAGGCGAGTGATCAGGAGCTTGGGCAGCAGGTGCTGCAGCAGGACGAAGAGGCGCTCTGACAAGGGCGGGTTCCCAAAAGTTCGGTCAAAGCGGCAAAGTATAGCCTATTCGTCTGCCAGCCGCGCTGACTGGACTGGCAAGGCTGACAAGGTGTTGCACGCCTGCCGCGCCGCTCGCGTTACAATAGCCGGCTAAGAACCGGTTAGCGCTCTTCGTGTGGTCCGCTGAAGCGGGTAAGGCGGGCATCTCTTTGCGCCTTGTCCGGCGCGGACTTGTTCCTTGGCGGGGTCGGCCCTGGCTGTCATGCCGTCGGCCACGTGTCGGGCCGATGCCATCCGTCAAAAGATCGTAAGCCGATTCGTTGATACCAACCGCAACGGTGCCTTGGTGCCGTTGTATTCTGCGGAAAGTGAAGATGCAGACTTCTGTCACACCCAGCCGGGAAAAGCCGACGCTCCGGCGCCAGGGCATTTACCTGTTGCCCAACCTGTTCACGCTGGCCGCGCTGTTCGCCGGTTTCTACGCCGTGGTGCAGGGCATGAACAAGAATTTCGAGTACGCCGCGATGGCGATCTTCATCGCCATGGTGCTGGACGGGCTGGACGGCCGCGTGGCGCGGCTGACGCACAGCCAGAGCGCCTTCGGCGCGGAGTTCGACAGCCTCTCCGACATGGTCAGCTTCGGCGTGGCGCCGGCCCTGGTGGCGTACGAGTGGATGTTACGCGGGCTGGGCAAGCTGGGCTGGATGGTGGCCTTTATCTATTGTGCCGGCGCCGCGCTGCGCCTGGCGCGCTTCAATACCATGATCGGCACCGCCGACAAGCGCTGGTTTACCGGTATTCCGAGCCCGGCGGCGGCGGCGCTGGTGGCCGGGCTGGTCTGGATCTGCCACGAGTACGGCTACAACGACTTGGCGATCCTGCCCTGGGTGGCGCTGGGCTTTACCGCCTTCGCCGGCATCTCCATGGTGACCAACGTCAAGTTCTGGAGCTTCAAGGAGATTCACCTGCGCCGCAAGGTGCCGTTCGTCGCCATGCTGGTGGTGGTGCTGGTGATCCTGCTCTTGGTGTCGAAACCGCCGCTGGTGCTGTTCGGCTTCTTCGTCGGCTATGGCCTGTCCGGTTACGTGATGGCGCTGCTCGGGCTGTCGCGCAACAAGAGCGGGGGCAGCGTGGCCTCTCCGGAGCAGTAAGCGGCCCATTGCGGGATGCGGGAAAAAAGGCGGCCTTGGCCGCCTTTTTTGCGTTCGTGGAGAGGCGTGGGCGGTTTACTGTCGAATCGTGTTGGACTAAATGTCCAATCTTTGTGGATTGGACACACCGAAATGAATTATTCGTCGAAGTGTTGGACGTTTATGTTTGACATTGTGTCGTGCTGTCAGTATTGTGAAACCCATAACGCAGCAGGAGCTGGGCATGCAATTGGACATTGAGCGTCTGATCGCCAACTTTGGCGGACCGAGCGAGTTGGCTGAGGCGCTGAACGCGGCGTTTCCGGACGAACCGGTCTCCCGCGCGGCGATTTACAAGTGGCGCGAGCGCGGCAGTCTGCCGCTCGCCCAGTTGAACAAGCTGGCGCAACTGGCCGCCAGCCAGGGCAGAAGATTCGACTTCAACGACTATCTGAGCGGCACCGCGGTGGTGCCGGGACAAGGGAAGGGTTTCAACATGGGCGATCGTTTGTACATCTTCGACACCACCTTGCGCGACGGCGAGCAGAGCCCCGGCGCCTCGATGACCAAGGAAGAGAAAATCCGTATCGCCCGCCAGCTGGAACGCCTGGGCGTGGACGTGATCGAGGCCGGCTTTGCGGCGGCGAGCCCCGGTGACGCCGACGCCATCCACGCCATCGCCGAAGTGATCAAGGAGTCCACCGTCTGTTCGTTGGCGCGGGCCAACGAGCGCGACGTGCGTGCCGCCGGCGAGGCGATCAAGCCGGCCGCCAAGGGCCGCATCCACACCTTCATCGCCACTAGCCCGATCCACATGGAGAAGAAGCTGCGCATGACGCCGGACCAGGTGGTCGAGGCGGCGGTGAAGGCGGTGAAGATTGCCCGCGAGTATACCGACGACGTCGAATTCTCGGCCGAGGACGCGTTGCGTTCCGACATCGACTTCCTCGCCCGCATCTTCGGCGCGGTGATCGAGGCCGGCGCCACCACGCTGAACGTGCCGGATACCGTCGGCTACGCCGTGCCGCGTGTCACCGAGGCGTTCTTCCGCGAGCTGATCGCCAAGACCCGGGGCGGCGACAAGGTGATTTGGTCGGCGCACTGCCACAACGACCTGGGCATGGCGGTGGCCAACAGCCTGGCTGCGGTATTGGGCGGGGCGCGCCAGGTGGAGTGCACCATCAACGGTCTGGGCGAGCGCGCCGGCAACGCCGCGCTGGAAGAGATCGTGATGGCGGTGCGCACCCGCAAGGACATCTTTGCCGTCGATACCCGTGTCGACGCCACCCAGATCGTGCCGTCGTCCAAGCTGGTGTCGACCATCACCGGCTACCCGGTGCAGCCGAACAAGGCCATCGTCGGCGCCAACGCCTTCGCCCACGAGTCCGGCATCCACCAGGATGGCGTGCTGAAGCATCGCGAGACCTACGAAATCATGTCGGCGGAGAGCGTGGGCTGGTCCACCAACCGTCTGACCCTGGGCAAGCTGTCCGGCCGCAACGCCTTCAAGACCAAGCTGGCGGAGCTGGGCATCGTGTTGTCCAGCGAGGAGGCGCTCAACGCCGCCTTCGCCCGCTTCAAGGAACTGGCCGACAAGAAGCGCGAGATTTTTGACGAGGATTTGCAGGCGCTGGTGTCGGACGAGATGGTGGCGATCGACCAGGAAGAGTTCAAGTTCGTCTCGCTCAAGGTCAACACCGAGACCGGCGAACTGCCGCGGGCCGAGATCGTGTTCAACGAGCGCGGTGCCGAGCAGCGTGCCGTCAGCAGCGGTTCCGGCCCGGTGGACGCGGTGTTCAAGGCGATCGAGAGCGTGGCCAAGAGCGATTCCGAGCTGGAGCTGTACTCGGTCAACGCCGTGACCAAAGGCACCGAGTCGCTGGGCGAGGTGACGGTGCGTCTGGCGCGCGATGGCCGCATCGTCAACGGCCAGGGTGCCGATACCGACGTGATCGTCGCCAGTGCCAAGGCTTATCTTTCCGCACTCAACAAGCTGGCCAGCAAGTTGGAGCGCGTTAATCCGCAAGGCGAGGTGTGACGTTACCGCGTCCCCACCATTTCTAGCCGCGAATCGGCAATCCTGATTGGCAGGCCGGGCGACCCTCACGAGGGGTCGCCCTTTGTCGTGTCCAGGGTGTGCCGATCGGCACGACGGCTACTTCTCGAACAAGGACTCAGCATGCAAGGCTATTTCGTCACCGGAACCGATACCGACATCGGCAAGACCCATGCCGCCGTCAAGCTGATCGAACGCTGGCGGGCCGAGGGCCAGCGCGTGCTGGCGATGAAGCCGGTGGCGTCGGGTTGCGAGGTGTTGCCGGACGGGCGCTGGAGCAACAGCGACGTCGAACGCCTGGTGGCCGCGACCGGCCAGACCGATCTCGACCTGATGAACCCCTACCGTTTCCTGCCGCCGATTTCGCCGCATATCGCGGCACGCCAGGCCGGGGTGGACATCTCGCTCGAGGTGATCGGCGCGCACTACCGGCGTCTGGCCGAGTCGGCGGATGTGGTGCTGGTGGAGGGGGCGGGCGGCTGGCTGGCGCCGCTGACCGAGCGCTTGTTCATGAAGGACCTGGCGCAGGTGCTGCGGCTGCCGGTGATCCTGGTGGTGGGGATGCGGCTGGGTTGTATCAACCATGCCTTGCTGACGGTGCGGGCGATCGAAGCCGCCGGCCTGCCGCTGGCCGGGTGGGTGGCCAACCGCGTGGTGCCGGAGCAGGCGGCGTACGCCGAGAACCTTGCCACGCTACAGGCATACATCGCCGCGCCGCTGCTGCTGGAGATTCCCTACGAAGGCTGAGGGCGGGTGCCGGGTCGGGCTGGTGCTCTGGTTGTACTGACAAGGCTTCGGCCAACCGCTAAAGGTTGGCCGAAGCCTTTTTCATGCCCTGTATATTGCAGTGCGTCATGACATGTTCTTGTTTTCCGGGTGCTTTTTCCTACTATCGATAATAGCCGGCGCGCGAAAAGGTCGGCATGTCTGCTTCGGTCCGACGTGGGCCGCCTAGGTATACAAGGGGGACGCGATGTCCGGCAAGCGTATCCTGCTGTCCATGTTGGGTGGGGTCGGTACCGTGTACGCTGCCGACTTCACCTTTCAGCCGCCGGTGACCCCGGTGGCGCGCCAGATCTACGACCTGCACAGTCTGCTGCTGCTGATCACGGTCACCATCTTCATCGTGGTATTCGGCGTGATGTTCTACGCCATCTTGCGCCACCGCAAATCGCTCGGGCACCGGGCCCGGCCGTTCCATGAAAACACCACCGTCGAAATCATCTGGACCGTGATCCCGTTCCTGATCCTGGTCGGCATGGCGTGGCCGGCCACCAAGGCGGTGCTGGCGCAAAAGAGCACGCGCGCCGAGGACATGACCATCAAGATCACCGGCTACCAGTGGAAGTGGCGCTACGACTACCTGGACGACGGTGTCGGTTTCGTCAGCCATCTGGCGACGCCGACCGAGGCGCTGCACAGTGCTTCGGCCAAGGGCACGCATTACCTGCTGGAGGTGGATGAGCCGCTGGTGGTGCCGACCGGCAAGAAGGTGCGGCTGCTGCTCACCGCCAACGACGTGATCCACTCCTGGTGGGTGCCGTCGCTGGGCGTGAAGCAGGATGCCATTCCCGGCTTCGTGCGCGACGCCTGGTTCCTGGTCGACAAGCCGGGGGTGTACCGCGGGCAGTGCGCCGAGCTGTGCGGCAAGGACCATGGCTTCATGCCGATCGTGGTCGACGCCCGGACGCCGGAGGATTACGCCGTGTGGCTCGCCGCCAGGAAGAAGCTGGCGGCCGCCAGTGCCGACGACCCCAACAAGGTGTGGGCGTTGGCGGATCTCAAGGCGCGCGGCGAGAAAGTGTTTCAGCAGAACTGCGTGGCCTGCCACCAGGCCAACGGCAAGGGGATTCCGGGTGCGTTCCCGGCGCTGGACGGCTCCCCCATCGCCACCAAGGACAAGCCGGCGCATATCGACATCGTGCTCAACGGCAGCAAGCGCAACCCGGCGATGGCCGCTTGGGGCAAGCAGCTATCGGACACCGACATCGCGGCGGTGATCACCTACGAGCGCAATGCCTGGGGCAACCATACCGGCGATGTGGTGCAGCCCAAGGACATCAAGGCGGCGCGCGGTGGCAAGGCATAAAGCCCGCCCTGACCGCGACGGCAGGGGAATCAGGAGGACGAGCATGGCGATCAGCACCACGGCGGGACACGCTCCCCACGCACACGGCAAGCCGACCGGCCTCTGGCGCTGGCTGGCCGCCACCAACCACAAGGACATTGGCTCGATGTACCTGTGGTTCTCGTTCACCATGTTCCTGTCGGGCGGGGTGATGGCCTTGTGCATCCGCGCCGAGCTGTTCCAGCCGGGGCTGCAATTCTTCCAGCCGGAGCTGTTCAATCAGCTCACCACGCTGCACGGCCTGGTGATGGTGTTCGGTGCCATCATGCCGGCCTTCACCGGGCTCGCCAACTGGCTGCTGCCGCTGATGATCGGCGCGCCGGACATGGCGTTTGCGCGCATGAACAACTGGAGTTTCTGGCTGCTGCCGCCGGCGGCGGCGCTGCTGCTGATTTCCTTCTTCGTGCCGGGCGGCGCGGCCGCCGCCGGCTGGACGCTGTACGCGCCGCTGGCCACGCAGATGGGCATGGGCATGGACCTGACCATCTTCGCCATCCACATCCTCGGCGTGAGCTCGATCATGGGCTCGATCAACATCATCGTCACCATCCTCAACCTGCGCGCGCCGGGCATGACGATGATGAAGATGCCGATGTTCGCCTGGGCGTCGCTGATCACCGCCTACCTGATTATCGCGGTGATGCCGGTACTGGCCGGGGTGGTGACCATGGTGCTGACCGACCGCCACTTCGGCACCCATTTCTTCAACGCCGCCGGCGGCGGCGACCCGGTGATGTACCAGCACATCTTCTGGTTCTTCGGCCATCCCGAGGTGTACATCATGGCCTTGCCGGCGTTCGGCATCGTCAGCCACATCATCCCGACCTTCAGCCGCAAGCCGCTGTTCGGCTATACCTCGATGGTGTACGCCACCAGCTCCATCGCCGTGCTGTCGTTCATGGTGTGGGCGCACCACATGTTCACCACCGGCATGCCGGCCACCGCCCAGCTGTTCTTCATGTACGCCACCATGCTGATCGCGGTGCCGACCGGGGTGAAGGTGTTCAACTGGATCGGCACCATGTGGCAGGGGTCGATGAGTTTCGAGACGCCGATGCTGTTCGCCGTCGGTTTCGTCTGTCTGTTCACCATCGGCGGCCTGTCCGGCGTGACCCTGTCGGTGGCCGCGGTGGATATCCAGTTGCAGGATACCTATTACGTGGTGGCGCACTTCCATTACGTGCTGGTGGCGGGCGCCCTGTTCAGCCTGTTCGCGGCGATCTATTACTGGTTTCCGAAAATGACCGGCAAGATGTACTCGGAACCGCTCGGCAAGCTCCACTTCTGGTGGTCGATGGTCTGGTTCAACGTCACTTTCTTCCCGATGCACTTCCTCGGCCTGGCCGGCATGCCGCGGCGCATCCCCGATTACGCGTTGCAGTTCACCGATTTCAACCGCATCGCCTCGATCGGCGCCTTCTGTTTCGGCCTGGGGCAATTGATTTTCCTCTACAACATGCTGTGCTCGATCCGGCGCGGCCAGGCGGCGCCGCACAAGCCGTGGGAGGGGGCCGAGACGCTGGAGTGGCAGATCCCGACGCCGGCGCCTTACCACAGCTTCGTCGAGGCGCCGCACGTGGAGGCGGGCGATAATGGCGTGATTCATTCCATGACGGGGGGCGCTCATCACTGAGCGGGAAGTATGGCGGAATCGAGCCGAGGGGATAACCGGGTACTGCTGCTGAAACTGGGCGTCATCGCCTGCGTGATGTTCGCCTTTGCCTGGGCGCTGATCCCGCTGTACCGGGTGATCTGCGAGGTGACCGGCATCAACCAGCTGGTCAAGGCCGATGCCCCGGCGCCGGCGGCTGTGGCGAGTGATTCGGCGGTCACGGCGGCGCCGGTGCGCCTGCGCTTCGACGCCACGGTGCAGGCGGGCCTGCCGTGGCAGGTCAGGCCGCTGGTGGGGCGGATGGCGGCGCCGCGCGGCGAATTCGTGCGGGTCGACTACGAGATCACCAACGCCAGCAACCGCGAGGTCACCGGCCAGGCGGTGCCGCGCTACCTGCCGGCGGCGGCCGGTAATTACGTCAAGAAGCTGGAGTGTTTCTGTTTCCGCCAGCAGGTCTTCAAACCCGGCGAGACCCGGCGCTTTCCGGTGGTGTTCGTGATCGACCGCGCCATGCCGGCCGAGATCGGCGAGATCACGCTGGCCTACAGCGTGTTCGACGTGCCGGGGCAGGGGACGCCGTGAAATGGCTGGCCGGGGTGTCGGCGGTGTTGTCGGCGTTTCTCGGCATCCGCAAGGGCAAGGCGGCACGGCAGGACGTCACACTGCGCTTCTGGCAGATCGCGGTGGCCGCGCTGCTGCTGCTGGCGTGTTTCATCGGCGGGCTGTTACTGCTGGTGTCGCTGGTGACCCGCTGACGTCGACGGGTCTGGACGTGCCAAGGCGGGCGGCGGCCTGCGGCGAAGCATGGCGCTCGGCGCGTTGCCGGTGCCGGGGCTGCTGAGCGGGGGTGCTGTCGCTGCTCTTCCGCGCGGCCGGGCCGTCCTCGTTCCGGCTGGGGCGGGGAGTGAGTCATCTACAGGAGAACGGGCATGGAATCGGTCTCGCATCAAACGCATTACTTCGTGCCACAACCCTCGCGCTGGCCGGTGGTGGGTGCGCTGGCGCTGTTCTGCCTGGGCCTGGGCGCGGCACTGGCCGTCAATGGCGTCGGTTTTGGCAAGGTGTCGCTGGGGGTCGGCTTCGCCATCCTGTTCTACATGCTGTTCGGCTGGTTTGGCGACGTCATCCGCGAGAGCCTGAAAGGGGAGTATCACGGCAAGGAGGACATCTCGTTCCGTTGGGGGATGGGCTGGTTCATCTTCTCCGAGGTGATGTTCTTTGCCGCTTTTTTCGGCGCGCTGTTCTACGTGCGCACGATCTCGGTGCCCGAGCTCGGCAATTTCGAACACAAGCTGCTCTACCCGGATTTCGCCGCCGCATGGCCCTTGTCCACCGGGCCCGGCATCACCCAGCCTTACCAGGCGATGGCGGCGTGGGGGCTCCCGGCCATCAATACGCTGATCCTGCTGTCGTCGGGCGCCACGCTGACCTGGGCGCACTGGGGGCTGATCCAGGGCAAACGCGCGTCGCTGATCGTCGGCCTGGGCATGACGGTCATGCTGGGGGTGTTGTTTCTCAGCCTGCAGGCCTATGAATACCGCCACGCCATGCACGAGCTGAACCTGACGCTGGCCTCGGGTGCCTACGGCATGACCTTCTACATGCTGACCGGCTTTCATGGCATGCACGTGCTGCTGGGGGCGATCATTCTGGCGGTGGTCTGGCTGAGGGTGATGCGGGGGCATTTCAACCCCGAGCACCATTTCGCCTTCGAAGCGGCGGCGTGGTACTGGCACTTCGTCGACGTGGTGTGGCTGCTGCTGTTTACCCTGGTGTACTGGCTCTAGGGAGCGCCGGCCAGTGTCTTTATTCTTCGGCCAACCTCAGGGTTGGCCGAACGGGCGGAATTCACAGGTGATGGGGGCGCCACCAGCCGAACAGCGCGCCCAGAATCAGCAGGCAGAACAGGCCGATCGACAGCCCGACCCGGAGCGTCAGCGAGCGCACTACGCGTTGCGAGCCGGGCTCACTGCGCAACAGGCCGTTCAAGCCCCAGAACAGGGTGAGGATGATGCAGGCGAGCAGAACGAGTACGAGCAGTTTCATATCCGGTCCCCCTTTACCAGTGTCCTCTTGTAAGCCTAGACGAAAGTCCCGGGCTTGGCAGGCGCTGGGGTTGGTCCTGCTGGCCGGCGTGCCCGGCCTCCTCTCTGTCTGGCAATGGCAGCGAGGCGAGGTTCGCTCCGCCCAACTGGCGGCGTTCGACGCGGCGGCACGGCGTCCGGCAGAGCCCCTGCAGACGCGAGCGCTGTCCGCCGTGCCGGACATGAGCTGGGTGCAGCTGCAAGGCCGGCCGATGGCAGCGTCATTGCTGCTGGCCAACTCGCTGCTGGAGGGCCGCCCGGGGGTGAGGGTGTTGGTACCGCTGGCGCTGGCCGATGGCTCGGCGGTGCTGGTGGATAGGGGGTGGCTGGCAGACGCACGGGCAGGCACGCCGCTGCCGCCATTGCCCGCCAGACTGGACGGGCGCTGGATGCCCTTGCCGCAGCGCTTCACGCTACCCGGCGCGATGCGTGGCACCCAGGGCCGGGTGGACGACGTCGATCCGGTGCAACTGGCCCGGCGCTTGGGCCGGCCCTTGCGCGGCGGGGTGGTGGTGTTGGGTGAGACCACCGCGCCGTTGCGGGCCTGGCCCGCCCGTCCCCCCTTCGATCCCCGTCGCCACTATGGCTACGCTTTGCAATGGCTGCTGCTTGGGCTATGCCTGATAGCAGGGTCGGTGCTGTTGTGGAGGCGCACATGATGTCATTGCCCATCGATGGCCAGCCCGCCCGTGCCGGGGGCGCGGTGCCGCGACGCAGGGGCCGCCTCAAGCTGTTCCTGATCGCCCTGTGTTGCGTCAGCCCGGTGCTGGGGTCCTACTTGGCGTACTACCTGATGCCGCCGGCCGGGGGCAAGAGCTACGGCCAGCTGTTGCAGGTGGCGCCGCTGGCCAGCGCGCGGCAGGAGGGGTGGCCCCGGGGCAAGTGGGTGCTGCTGACGGTGCAGGCCGGGCGCTGTTCCGATGACTGCAAGCAGCGGCGTTTCGTGCTGCGGCAGATCCATGCTGCGCAGGGGGAGGCTTTCACGCGGATGCAGCGCGTCGAGCTGCGCACGCCGGATGCCGGCCCGCTGCCGGCGGGGCTGCTCGGGCTGCCGCTCGACCCCGCCGCCGCCTTGCGTCGCGACGGCTACTACCTGATCGATCCCTTGGGCAACCAGGTGATGTTCTACCCCGATCAGGCCGAGCCGGGGCCGGTCATCCGCGAATTGACCCGCCTGCTCAAGACCAATAACGGCCTGGGCTGAGCGCGGGCGCCGCGAGCCGGTGCGGGCGCGCAAGACACACGGCCCGTGGCCTGGTGCGGGGCGGTAGCCGCCAGAACCGCTGCCTGCGCTGCCCGGCCCGGCGGGCCAAACGGTGCTGACCACGACGGGAAACCCGTCCGAAAGGGGAGACATGAGAAAGCTCATCGGTTTCGCCATCCTGCTGGCCTGTCTCGTGGTGCCGTTCGGCGCCTACGTGCGTTTGTCCGACGCCGGCCTGGGGTGTCCCGACTGGCCAGGCTGTTACGGCCAGCTCTCCCCCCACCATGCCGCCGACACCATCCAACAGGTCGCCGTGGCTAACCCCGACGGCCCGGTGAGCCTGCCCAAGGCGTGGAAGGAAATGCTGCATCGCTACCTGGCCGCCTCGCTGGGGCTGGTCATCCTGCTCACGGCCGTGCTGGCCTGGCGGCGGCGTCACGAGCGGCTTCCGGCCAGTCTGTTGCTCGCCGGGGTGGTGGTGCAGGGCCTGCTCGGCATGTGGACCGTCACCCTGTTGCTCAAGCCCGCCATCGTCTCGCTGCACCTGATCGGCGGCATGAGTATCGCCGCCGGGCTGCTGTGGTTCGGCCTGCGTCGGCCGGCCGTCGAGGCGCCCCATGCTGTCACCGGGCTGGCGTGGTTGCTGGTGCTGGCGGTGCTGCTGCAGATCGCGCTCGGCGGCTGGGTCTCGTCCAATTATGCCGCGCTGGCCTGCCAGGGCTTCCCGACCTGCAATGGCGCCTGGCTGCCGCCGGCGATGCGCTTCGAGCACGCCTTCCATCTGTGGCGGGAGCTGGGCATGGCACCGGACGGCACACCGCTCGACAGCGCCAACCTGATCGCCATCCACTGGTTGCATCGTGCCGGCGCGGCCCTGGTGTCCGTGCTGGTGTGGACGCTGGTGCTGGGGGGCTGGCGCCAGGCTGCGCTGCGTCCGTCGCTGTTGCTGTTGCTGGGGGCCTGGCTGCTGCAGGTGGCGCTGGGCATCGCCAATGTGCTGTTGCAACTGCCGCTGCCGCTGGCGGTGGCGCACAACGCCGGGGCATTGCTGTTGCTGTCGGTGACGGTGCTGCTCGCCGCGCAATGCCGCTGGCGCGCCTTGCCGGCGCTGCCCACGCTGTCCGTCCGGCTGCACCACGGCCTGACCGACAAAAGGAGCCTGCAATGACGACGCTGAGCCGCGACCTCACCCGGAGCCACGTGCGCGCCTTGTGGCAATTGGCCAAGCCGCGCGTGGTGGCGCTGATCGTGTTCTGCGCCGTGATCGGCATGTTCCTCGCCACGCCCGAGCTGCCTTCGGCCAACCTGGTGATTCCCGCCACGCTCGGCATCGCGCTGGTCGCCGGGGCGGCGGCGATGGTCAACTGCCTGGTCGAGCGCACCGTCGACGCGCGCATGCGCCGCACCGCCTGGCGCGCCACCGCGCGCGGCGAGGCCGGCGTGCTGGAGACGCTGCTGGTGGCGCTCGGCGCCGGCGGTTTCGGCATGGCGCTGCTGGTGGCCTTCGTCAACGCGCTCACCGCCTGGCTGACGCTGGCCACCTTCGTCGGTTACGCCATCGTTTATACCCTGCTGCTCAAGCCCAACACCCCGCAGAACATCGTGATCGGCGGTGCCAGCGGCGCCATGCCGCCGGTACTGGGCTGGGCTGCCGTCACCGGCGACATCAGCGCGCTGCCGTTGGTGCTGTTCCTGATCATCTACACCTGGACCCCGCCGCACTTCTGGGCGCTGGCGCTGTACCGCCGCGACGACTACGCCCGCGCCGGCCTGCCGATGCTGCCGGTCACCCACGGCATCCGTTTCACCACCCTGTCCATCCTGCTCTATGCCTGCCTCTTGGCCGGGGTGACGCTGCTCCCGGTCGCATTGCGGGAGGCAGGCCTGCTCTACCTTGTCGCCGTTGTCATGCTCAACGCCCGTTTTATCTGGCTTGCCGCCCATCTCCATCGCCAGTATGCTGACGCCCTCTCGCGCCGCACCTTCACCTGGTCGATCTGGTACCTGACCTGGCTGTTTGCGGCCCTGCTGATCGATCACTACTGGTGGATTGCTCCGTACTGATGCGCGCATTCATAGTCAGACTGCTGACGTGCTTGTTGCTGGCTTCGCTGCTGGCCTGTTCTCCCGACACCCCGAAGGCGGAATTCAAGGGTACCGATATTGCCGGCGTCAAGTTCGGCGGCGACTTCACCCTGACCGATCACACCGGCAAACCCCGTTCGCTCAGCGAGTTCAAGGGCAAGGTGGTGGCGCTGTTCTTCGGCTATACCCATTGTCCCGACGTCTGCCCCACCACCATGCTCGAATTCGCCTCGGCGATGAAACTGCTGGGCCCCCAGGCCGACCAGGTCCAGGTGCTGTTCATCACCGTCGACCCCGAGCGCGATACCCCGACACTGCTGGCAGGCTACGTGCCGCATTTCGATCCCCGCTTCATCGGCCTGAGTGGCTCGCCGGAGGCCGTGCGCGAGGTCGAGGCGCGCTTCAAGATCGTGGCGCAGAAGCGTGCCGAGCCGGGCGGCGGCTACAGCGTGGACCACAGCGCCGGCGCCTATTTGTTCGATCGGAGCGGACAATTGCGCGTCTATCTGCCATACGGTTTGCCCGCGGCCGATCTGGCTCATGATATAAAAGAGCTAATACGCTAAAATGGGCGTCGATGCGCCGCCGAAGATACCGAAAGTCGTGATTGTGACCGAAGAAAACCGCTCCGATAGCCCGGTCGCCCCCAGTGACACGCTGGACCTGGCCAACTACACCCTGGCATCGCCGGTCGAGATTGCCCATCATCTGCGCAGCATTGCCCAGCAGGGGCATATGGTGACGGTGTTTTCCAACAAGGGCCGCACCTTCATCCTCACCCGTATCCTCGGCGTCGACGCCCAGAACGGCACCCTGACGCTGGACTGGGGGGCCGAACCCGGCGTCAACGAGCAATTCCTGGCCAGCGAGCGCAACGTCTTCGTCTGCTCGCCGGACGGTGTGAAAACCCAGTTCGTCACCGGCCAGCCACGGCGCATCGAGCTGGACGGACGCCCGGCGTTCGAGGTCGACCTGCCGGAGCAGGTGATCAAGCTGCAGCGGCGCGAGTTCTTCCGCATCCAGACCCCGGTCGCCAACCCGGTGATCTGCCGCATCGTCGACTACCCGCAGCACACGCTCGACCTGCCGCTGTTCGACATCAGCCTGGGCGGCCTGTCGTTCTGGCTGCCGTCGCCGTCCACGGCGGGTTTCGACGTCGGGCAGGTGTACTACGACTGCTCGCTCGACCTCAAGCCGCTGGGCGTGCTGCAGGTCCGCCTCGAAGTGCGCCACCGCCTGCCGGTCCAGCGCCGTAACGGACAGGATGCGCTGCGCATCGGCTGCGCCTTCCAGCAGCTGCCGACCGCCATGGAAAACCTGATCCAGCGTTACGTCGGCCAGCTCGAGCGCGAACGCCGCGCCCTGATGCCCTGATGCCCAACCTTACTGAATATTGATTGCCTGAGCCTCGCCATGACGCTGACGATTGCCCTGTCCAAGGGCCGCATTTTTGAAGAAACCCTGCCGCTCCTGGCCGCCGCCGGTATCGTTCCGGCCGAAGACCCGGAGTCCTCGCGCAAGCTGATCATCGGCACCAACCATCCGGACGTGCGCCTGGTCATCGTGCGTGCCTCCGATGTGCCGACCTACGTGCAGTACGGCGCCGCCGACCTCGGCATCGCCGGGCGCGACGTGCTGATCGAGCACGGCGGCGCCGGCCTGTACCAGCCGCTCGACCTCAACATCGCCAAGTGCAAGATGATGGTGGCGGTGCAGAACGGCTTCGACTACGACGGTGCCGTCAAGCACGGCGCGCGTCTCAAGGTGGCCACCAAGTACCCGAAGATCGCCCGCGAGCACTTCGCGCAGAAGGGCGTGCACGTCGACATCATCAAGCTGTACGGCTCGATGGAACTGGCGCCGCTGGTCGGCCTGGCCGACGCCATCGTCGACCTGGTGTCCACTGGCGGTACCCTGCGCGCCAACAACCTGCTGGCGGTCGAGCACATCCTCGACATCAGTTCGAGACTGGTGGTGAACCAGGCCGCGCTGAAGCTGAAATACAACACCATCCAGCCGGTGCTGGATGCCTTCGCCTCGGCCGTGCCGGCCTGAGCCAGAAACGGAACCAGCATGCTGCGACTCTCTTCCTCCCAAGCCGATTTTGCCGAGCGCCTGAAGGCGCTGCTGGCGTTTGAAACCGCGCAGGACCCGGCGGTCGATGCCGCCGTGGCCGCCATCTGCGACGACGTCAAGGCGCGCGGCGACGCGGCGCTGGTGGAGTACACCAACCGCTTCGACCGCACCGACGCCGCCTCGATGGCCGGCCTGACGCTGTCGCGCGACGAGCTCGAAGCCGCCTACCAGCGTCTTTCGGCCAACGTGCGCGAGGCGCTGGAAGCCGCCGCCGTGCGCGTGCGACGCTACCACGAGAAGCAGCTGATGCAGTCGTGGAGCTACGAGGACGAGGACGGCACGCTGCTCGGTCAGCAAGTCACCGCGCTCGACCGCGTCGGCATCTACGTGCCGGGCGGCAAGGCCGCCTACCCCAGCTCGGTGCTGATGAACGCGCTGCCGGCCAAGGTCGCCGGCGTAGGCGAGATCATCATGGTGGTGCCGACGCCGGGCGGCGAAAGGAACGACCTGGTGCTGGCGGCAGCCTACGTCGCCGGCGTCGACAAGGTGTTCACCGTGGGCGGGGCGCAGGCCGTCGCCGCGCTGGCCTACGGCACCGAGAGCGTGCCGCAGGTCGACAAGATCACCGGCCCCGGCAACGCCTACGTCGCCGCCGCCAAGCGCCGCGTGTTCGGCGTGGTCGGCATCGACATGGTGGCCGGCCCGTCCGAGATCCTGGTGATCTGCGATGGCGAGACCGATCCGGACTGGATCGCCATGGACCTGTTCAGCCAAGCCGAACACGATGAAATCGCCCAGGCCATCCTGCTGTGCCCGTCGGCGGACTACATCGCCCAGGTCGAGGCCAGCATCGAGAAACTGCTGCCGACCATGCCGCGCCGCGCCATCATCGAGGCCAGCCTCGGCAACCGCGGCGCACTGATCGAGGTGATGGACCTGGCCGAGGCCTGCGCCATCGCCAACTACATCGCCCCGGAACACCTGGAGTTGTCGGTGGCCGAGCCGGAAACCTGGCTGCCCGGCCTCAAGCACGCCGGCGCCATCTTCATGGGCCGCTTCACCTCCGAGAGCCTGGGCGACTACTGCGCCGGCCCCAACCACGTGCTGCCGACCAGCCGCACCGCGCGCTTTGCCAGCCCGCTCGGGGTGTACGACTTCCAGAAGCGCACCAGCCTGATCCGCGTCTCGCACGCCGGCGCGCAGCAGCTCGGCCAGATCGCCAGCGTGCTGGCCCATGGCGAGGGCCTGACCGCCCACGCCCGCGCCGCCGAATTCCGGCTGGATAAATGAGGCGGGCAAGACCGTCCCCGAGTAGCCCAATCGGAACGAACGCGGTACGATGACGACTTGTCGCCACCCTGAGCCGGCCCCATGCCGGGCCGCAGCGTCCCGGCCGTGATCGGCCGGTTCGTGGAATCGAGATGAAACTGTCTGCACAACACCTGGTCCGCCCTGAAATCGCCGCGATGGGGGCCTATCATGTCGCCGATGCCTCGGGCCTGATCAAGCTCGACGCCATGGAAAACCCCTACCGCCTGCCGCAACCGCTGCGCGCGGAACTGGGGCAGGCGCTGGCCGACGCGCTGATCAACCGCTATCCCGATCCGCACGGGGGCGGCTTGAAGCCGCAGCTCAAGAACGCCTTCGCCATCCCGGCGGCGGCCGAGGTGCTGCTCGGCAACGGCTCCGACGAAATCATCACGATGGTGGCACAGGCCTTGGCCAAGCCCGGCGCGGTGATGCTGGCCGCCGAGCCGTCGTTCGTCATGTACAAGATGAACGCGCTGTTCTCCCGGCTGGAGTACGTCGGGGTGCCGCTTAAGTCCGATTTCTCGCTCGACCTGCCGGCGATGCTGGCCGCCATCGAACGGCACCAGCCTGCCGTGGTGTTCCTGTCCTACCCCAACAACCCGACCGGCAACCGCTTCCCGCGTGAAGACGTGTTGGCAGTATTGGACGCCGCGCCGGGGCTGGTGGTGGTCGACGAGGCCTACCAGGCCTTCGCCGACGACAGCTTCATGGATCTCGCCGGCCGCGTCGACAACCTGCTGGTGATGCGCACGCTGTCCAAGCTCGGCCTGGCCGGCATCCGCCTCGGCTACGCCGCCGGTTCCCCGGACTGGATCGCCGAACTCGACAAGGTGCGCCCGCCGTACAACGTCAACGTGCTGACCCAGGCGGCCGCCAAGGTGGCGCTCAAGCACATGGACGTGTTCAACGCCCAGGCCAGCGAACTGCGCCGCGAGCGCGCCAGGTTGGCCGAAGCGCTGGCACAGTGGCCCGCCTGCACCGTATTCCCGAGCGAGGCCAATTTCCTCACGGTCCGCGTCCCGGACGCCCCGGCCCTGTTCGACTACCTGCGTCAGCAGGGCATCCTGATCAAGAACCTGCACGGCGCCCACCCCTTGCTCGCGCATTGCCTGCGCTTCACCGTCGGCTCGCCGGACGAGAATTCTGCGGTACTTGCCGCGCTTAACGCCTATTTCGAATGACCATGCGCACCGCTACCGTTACCCGTAATACGCTGGAAACCCAGATCACCGTCAGCCTCAACCTGGACGGCACCGGCCACTCCCATTTCGATACCGGCGTGCCGTTCCTCGACCACATGCTGGACCAGATCGCCCGCCACGGCCTGATCGACATCGAAATTGTCGCCAAGGGCGACCTGCATATCGATGCCCATCACACCGTCGAGGACATCGGCATCACCTTCGGCCAGGCCTTCGCCAAGGCCATCGGCGACAAGAAGGGCATCCGCCGCTACGGCCACGCCTACGTGCCGCTCGACGAAGCGCTCTCGCGCGTGGTGATCGATCTGTCCGGCCGTCCCGGCCTGCAGTACCACATCGACTTCACCCGCGCCGCCATCGGCGGTTTCGACGTCGACCTGTTCTCCGAATTCTTCCACGGCTTCGTCAACCACTCGATGGTGACGCTGCACATCGACAACCTGCGCGGCGTCAACAGCCACCACCAGGCCGAGACCGTGTTCAAGGCCTTCGGCCGGGCGCTGCGCATGGCAGTCGAGTTCGACGAACGCATGGCCGGCGTGACGCCGTCCACCAAAGGGACGCTGACAGCATGAAAGTCGCCGTTATCGACTACGGCATGGGCAACCTGCATTCCGTGCTGAAATCCGTCGAGGCCGTCAACGAGGTCGGCGCCGAGGTGTTCCTGACGCGCGACCCCGAGGCCATCGTCAAGGCCGACAAGGTGGTGTTTCCGGGGCAGGGCGCCATGCCCGACTGCATGCGCGAACTGAACAGCTACGGCCTGGCCGAAGCGGTGATCGAAACCACCAAGAGCAAGCCGTTCTTCGGCATCTGCGTTGGCGCCCAGCTGTTGTTCGAGCACAGCGAGGAGGGGAATACCCCCGGTCTCGGGCTGTTTGCCGGCAACGTGGTGCGTTTTGCCAACGGCATGGTCGACGCCAACGGCGATCGCCTCAAGGTGCCGCACATGGGCTGGAACCGGGTGTTCCAAACCCGGTCGCACCCGCTGTTCGCCGGCATCGACGACGGCGAGCGCTTCTACTTCGTGCACAGCTACCATTTCGCCCCGGCCGACCCCGGCCTGACCCTGGCCGAGAGCGAATACCCTGACCGGTTTTCCTGCATCGTGGGGCGCGACAACGTGTTCGCGACCCAGTTTCACACCGAAAAGAGCCACCGCGCGGGACTTCAGATGATGAAGAACTTCCTCGCCTGGGACGGCAGTGTCTAACTTACCGACAAATCACTCAGCACCATGTTGCTCATACCCGCAATCGACCTCAAGGATGGTCAGTGTGTCCGCCTCAAGCAAGGCGTGATGGAAGATGCCACCGTGTTCTCGGACGACCCGGTCCAGGTGGCCGTGCACTGGCGTGATCAGGGCGCCCGCCGCCTGCATCTGGTGGATCTGAACGGCGCCTTCGCCGGCAAGCCGAAGAACCTGGCGGTGATCCGCGACATTCTCGCCGAGGTAGGCGAGGATTTGCCGGTACAGCTCGGCGGCGGCATCCGTGATCTCGACACCATCGATGCCTATCTCGGCATGGGTCTCAAGTACGTCATCATCGGCACCGCCGCGGTGAAGAACCCCGGCTTCCTGCACGATGCCTGCGATGCCTTCCCCGGACAGGTCATCGTCGGCCTCGACGCCAAGGACGGCATGGTCGCCATCGACGGCTGGGCCAAGATCACTCAGCACAACGTGATCGATCTGGCCAAGCGCTTCGAGGATTACGGCGTGGCCTCGGTGATCTACACCGACATCGGTCGCGACGGCATGCTCAACGGCGTCAACATCGAGGCTACCGTCAAGCTGGCGCAGGCGTTGACCATCCCGGTGATCGCCTCCGGCGGCCTGACCAACCTCGACGACATCAAGCAGCTGTGCGCGGTGGAAGGCGAAGGCATCGAAGGTGCCATCACCGGCCGCGCCATTTACGAAGGCAGCATCGACTTCGCCCAGGCCCAGAACCTGGCCGATGAGTTGAGCGTCTAATTGATTTGCGGGGCACTGCCGCACCAGTCATGTGGCTGGTGACGGGGTGTCCCGTCTTGCCGTGGTAGCACTCGCCCATGCCTTTAGCCAAACGCCTCATTCCCTGTCTCGACGTCACTGCCGGCCGCGTGGTGAAAGGGGTCAACTTCGTCGGCCTGCGTGACGCCGGCGACCCGGTGGAAATCGCCCGTCGTTACAACGAACAGGGTGCCGACGAACTGACCTTCCTCGACATCACCGCCAGTTCCGACGATCGCGACATCATCCTGCACGTGATCGAGTCGGTCGCCGAACAGGTGTTCATCCCGCTGACCGTGGGCGGGGGCGTGCGCAAGGTCGAGGACATTCGCCGCCTGCTCAACGCCGGCGCCGACAAGGTCAGCATCAACACCGCCGCCGTGACCAACCCGGAACTGGTGAAAGAGGCCGCAGACAAGTTTGGCAGCCAATGCATCGTGGTCGCCATCGACGCCAAGGCGGTGACGCCGGAGAACGACCGCTGGGAGGTGTTCACCCACGGTGGGCGCAACCGCACCGGGCTCGACGCGGTGGAGTGGGCGCAGAAGATGCAGGAACTGGGCGCCGGCGAGATTCTGCTCACCAGCATGGACCGTGACGGTACCAAGATCGGCTTCAACCTGCCGCTGACCCGCGCCGTGTCCGAAGGCGTGAACATTCCGGTGATCGCCTCGGGCGGTGTCGGCAACCTGCAGCATCTGGTCGACGGCATCAAGCAAGGCAAGGCCGATGCGGTACTGGCCGCCAGTATCTTCCACTTTGGCGAATACACCGTGCGCGAGGCCAAGGAAGCGATGCAGGCCGCCGGTATCGAAGTGCGGCTGTAAGCCCAGACCGAAAGAATGGAAGCGAAGATGAACTGGCTTGATGAAGTGAAGTGGGACGAGGACGGCCTAGTGCCGGCCATCGCCCAGGACGCCCGCAGCGGCCGTGTGCTGATGGTGGCGTGGATGAACCGCGAGTCGCTGCAGCTCACCGCCGATACCGGTATCGCCCATTACTGGAGCCGCTCGCGTCAGCGCCTGTGGAAGAAAGGCGAGGAGTCGGGCCATCTGCAAAGCGTCAAGGAACTGCGCCTCGACTGCGACGGCGACGTGGTCACCATGCAGGTGGAGCAGGCCGGCGGCATTGCCTGTCATACCGGCAGGGAAAGCTGCTTCTACCGCCGCTACGAGAATGGCGGCTGGGTGGTGGTGGACGAGGTGCTGAAAGACCCCGACGCCATCTACCACCAGCATTGAGCCGGGCTTCCCGGCCGATGTTTGACCTAGGATAACCCTGCTCGACCTTTGTTAACGGCCGGTAACAGAATCGACATATACTTGCCGGATTAACCGCACAGGAACCCCGACACCATGAGCATTGACGTGCTGAAAACGATCGGCGACACGCTGGAAGCCCGGCGCGAGGCCAGTCCGCAGTCCTCCTACGTGGCTTCGCTGTTCCACAAGGGCGAGGATGCCATCCTGAAGAAGGTCGCCGAAGAGGCCGCCGAAACCCTGATGGCGTCGAAGGACAAGGACAAGCTGCACCTGGTGCGCGAAGTGGCCGATCTGTGGTTCCACTCGATGGTGCTGCTCACCTATCATGGCCTGCGTGCCGAGGACGTGCTGATGGAGTTGAAGCGCCGCGAGGGCATTTCCGGCATCGACGAAAAAGCCTCCCGTACCCCGACCGCCTGATATCCAAGGATTTGTGGACATGAGTGACTGCCTTTTCTGCAAAATTGCTGCCGGTGAGATTCCCTGCGACAAGGTATACGAAGACGACGACGTGCTCGCCTTCCACGACATCCGGCCAATCGCCCCGGTGCACTTCCTGATCATTCCGAAGCAGCACGTGGCGTCGCTCTCCGAGTGTGGCCCGGAGCACGAGGCCATGCTGGGCCGCCTGCTGGCGCACGTTCCCAAGCTGGCGCGCGAGCAGGGGCTGGCTGCCGGTTTCAAGACCGGCATCAACACTGGCCGCGCCGGCGGCCAGGAAGTGTTTCACCTGCATATCCATGTGTTCGGCCACAAGGCCTGAGCAACATGACCGCGGCGCCGTCCAGCGCGCGCGGCCTGAACGATCGTATTAAGTAAAGGGAAGTCATCATGGGTTCTTTCAGCATTTGGCACTGGCTCATCGTGTTGGTGGTCGTGGTCCTGATCTTCGGCACCAAGAAGCTGCGTAACGTCGGCGAGGATCTCGGCGGCGCCGTGCGCGGTTTCAAGGAAGGCATGAAGGGCGAGACCGAGAAGGATGACAAACCGGCTGGCCGCGTTATCGACGGCGAGTCCGAGAAGAAGTAAGCGGCGGACTGCGCGGTGTTTGAGATCAGTTTTGGCGAGCTGCTGCTGATTGGCGTGGTGGCGCTGGTCGTCCTGGGGCCGGAAAAGCTGCCGACGGTGGCGCGCACCCTGGGGGCCCTGATCGGCCGGGCGCAGCGCTTCGTCGCCAGCGTCAAGGCCGACATCCACCAGCAGGCCGACCTGACCGGCCTCGCCTCGCTGCAGCAGGAGGTACAGAACGCGGCCGCTTCGTTCCGGCAGAGCATCGAGACCGAGATGAAGGAGGTCGAAGGTGTGATGCAGGAGAATGTCGCGGCCGTGCGTGCAGTCGGTGACGAGGCCACCGCAGTGCTCGATTCCACCCACTCCTCGATTGCTCCGCACTCTCCCGAGCCGGATGCGGCGCTGGGAGCCGATCTGTTTGCGGCCGCTCGCGAAGGTGACAGCACCGAGCCGGGCGCCGCGCCTATCGTGGTCCACGATGAAAACCAGCTGGATCTGTTCGACAGTCCTCCGGTGAAACCCGCCACCCCTCCTGCCGAAACGCGCGAATGAACGAACAGCCTCTCCTGGCGCATCTGATCGAACTGCGCACGCGCCTGGTGCGTGCCGCCGCCGGTCTGCTGATTGTGTTTCTGGCCCTGTTCCACTGGTCCGGCGACATTTACCACCTGCTGGCCAAGCCTTTGCTCGACGTGCTGCCCAGCGGCAGCAACATGATCGCCACCGACGTCACTGCGCCGTTCTTCGTGCCGGTCAAGGTGACCATGCTGGTGGCGTTCCTGATCTCGCTGCCCAATACCCTGTATCAGATCTGGGCCTTCGTCGCCCCGGGCCTGTACGCCCACGAGAAAAGGCTGATTCTGCCGCTGGTGGTGTCGAGCGTGGTGCTGTTTTTCACCGGCATGGCCTTTGCCTACTTCCTGGTGTTCCCGGTGGTGTTCGGCTTCATGTCTTCGGTGACCCCGCAAGGGGTGGCGATGATGACCGACATCGACAAGTACCTGTCCTTCGTACTCGGCATGTTCGTCGCCTTCGGCGTCACCTTCGAGGTGCCGATCGTGGTGATCCTGCTGACGCGCATGGGCATCGTGACGGTGGAGAAACTGCGGGCCGGCCGCCCCTACGTCATCGTCGGAGCTTTTGTCGTCGCCGCCGTGGTGACGCCGCCCGACGTGTTGTCGCAGATCATGCTGGCGCTGCCTCTGTGGTTGCTGTACGAGTTCGGCATTATCATGGCCATTTTCTTCGGGCGTCAGCCCAAGCGCGAGACCGCATGAGTGTACGTTTCTTTCATTGGGGGGCGATCGTCAGTCTGATCGCCCTGATCCTGCTGACCCTGGGCTGGGAGCTGTGGCTGGCTCCCTTGCGTCCGGGCGGCTCGCTGCTGGCCCTGAAGGCCGTGGTGCTGTTGGCGCCGCTGATGGGGGTGCTCAAGGGGCGCATCTACACTTACCAGTGGTCGAGCATGTTCATCCTCGCCTTCTTCGCCGAAGGCGTGATGCGGGCCTGGGCCGACGCCGGGCTCTCGCAACAGCTGGCCGGCGTGGAGGTCATGCTGACGGTGTTGTTCTTCGGCTTCGTCATCTTTTTCGTTCGCTCCAGCCAATCCCAAAAAAATACATAATTGTCCTGCCTTACCCTTCTGGAATGTCCTATAACTGACTGAAACAGTAATAACGATTCAGTCAGGGATTGTGGCCAATAGGGGGTAGGAGATGGATAGCGCTTCCATCAAGGACATCGGGATATCTCCGAGGTCTGTGCATGTGGATCCGCTGCTGGAATGCCTGTTCCAGCTGACGCGCATTCATGGCGTGACGACCACGCACGAGGCGTTGGTGGCGGGCATCCCGCTCTCCAACAATCGGCTGACGCCGGCCTTGTTCGGTCGCGCCGCGCGGCGCACCGGCCTCGCCTCGCGCGTGAGCCGGCGCCCGCTCGACACGATAGACCAGCATCTGCTCCCAGCGGTATTGCTGCTCAAGGACGACGATGCCTGCCTGCTGTGGGGCTGGAACGATGACGGCTCTGCCCGTATCAGCCTGGGTGCCTTGAGCGACGGCGAGATGACCATGGCGCGCGAAGAGCTCGATGGGCGGTATCTCGGCTATGCCATCTTCGTTCGTCCCCGTTTCCGCTTCGAACCGCGTGCTCCCGAACTGGGCCGGGTGCGCACGCGCCACTGGTTCTGGCAGGCGCTGCTGGAGTGCCGTCCGCTGTACCGCGATGCCCTGGTGGCGGCCACCTTGCTGAATCTGTTCGCGCTGGCGACGCCGGTGGTGACCATGAACGTCTACGACCGCGTCGTGCCGAACCGGGCCACCGATACCCTGTGGGTGCTCGCGCTCGGCTTGGGGCTGGTGCTGCTGTTCGACTTCCTGCTGCGCATGACGCGCAGCTACCTGATCGATATCGCCGGCAAGCGGGTCGATGTCATGCTGTCTTCCCTGATCTTCGAAAAAGTCGTCGGTCTGCGCTTCGATGCCCGGCCGGCTTCGGTCGGCGCGTTTGCCGCCAATCTGCGTGCCTTCGAGCAGGTGCGCGATTTCATCGCTTCGGCCACCGTGACGGCCTTCGTCGATCTGCCTTTCGTGTTGCTGTTCATGGCAGTGATCGCCTGGATCTCCCCGTGGTTCCTGCTGCCCCTGTCTCTGGCGATGGTGCTGATTCTCGGCGCGGCGCTGTTGATTCAGCCGCGCATGCAGTCGCTGACGCAGGACAGCTTCAAGGCGGCGGCGCAGCGCAACGCCTACCTGGTGGAGGCTCTGGTCGGGCTCGAGGCGATCAAGACGCAGTGTGCCGAGGGCGAGCAGCAGCGGCGCTGGGAGGCGGCCACGTTGTTCCTGGCCCAGATCGGAACCCGGCTCAAGGTGCTGTCGTCGCTGGCGAGTCACTTTGCTTCGTTTCAGCAGCAGGTGATCGTGGTCGGCATCCTGATCGTCGGGGTGTACGCCATCATCAATGGGGACGCCAGCCTGGGGGCACTGATCGCGGCGATGATGCTCAGCAGCCGGGCGCTGTCGCCGATGGGGCAGGTGGCTGGGCTCCTGACGCAATACCACAACGCGCGCAACGCCCTGACGTCGCTGGAGGGTTTGATGAAGATGCCGGTGGAGCGTGACAGTGACACGCCTTTCTTCCACCGCGTGCAGTTTGTCGGTGAGATCGAGTTCAACAACGTCAGTTTCGTCTACCCGGGCACGCAGCAGGCGGTGCTGAAGGATGTGTCGTTCCGCATCAAGGCTGGCGAGCGGGTGGCCTTGCTGGGCCGGGTGGGTTCGGGCAAGAGCTCGCTGCAGAAGTTGATGATGGGGCTGTACTCGCCGACCGAGGGGGCGGTACGGGTCGATGGCATCGATATCCAGCAGCTCGACCCAGCCGAATTGCGGCGCCACGTCGGCTATGCGGCGCAGGATCCGCTGCTGTTCTATGGCTCGCTGCGGCAGAACATCACCATGGGGTCGAGCTTCGTCCACGACGCCAGCGTGGTTGCCGCCACCGAGATGGTCGGGCTGAGCGATTTCGTCAACCATCATCCGCAAGGCTACGACATGCTGATCGGCGAGCGTGGCGAGTCGCTGTCCGGGGGACAGCGCAAGGCGGTGTGCCTGGCGCGGGCACTGGTTAACGCGCCGCGCATCCTGCTGCTGGATGAGCCGACCAGCAATATGGACAGCGCCAGCGAGACCAAGGTGAAGCAGTCGCTGGCCAAGCTGGCGCAGGGACGGACCATGGTGCTGGTAACGCATCATGCGGGGCTGCTCGATCTGGTCGATCGTCTCATCGTGCTGGATCAGGGGCAGGTGGTGGCGGATGGTCCGAAGCAGCAGGTGCTGGAGGCGCTCAAGGAAGGGCGGCTGGGGAGAGGGCTATGAGCGAGGGTCGCGGTTGGCGTCATTGGCTGCGGGTGCGGCTATCGGGCGCGGAGGGGGGGCTGGGGCCGGCCTGGCTGGAGCGCTGGCTGGACTGGCTCAGTGCGCGTGATCTGCGGGAGCGGCAGGATTTTGCCGCCGATGCCGATTGGGCGATTCTGGAGCAGCAGCCGGTTCGGCCGCGCTTCTTTGTCTGGCTGCTGCTGGCGATCGTGTTTGCCGGTTTGGTGTGGGCGTCGTTGGCCCAGGTGGACGAAGTGGCGCGCGGCGAGGGCAAGGTGGTGCCCTCCAGCCAGATTCAGCGCATCCAGAGCCTGGACGGCGGGGTGGTGTCGGAGATCCTGGTGCGCGAGGGGAATCGGGTGCAGAAGAACCAGCTGTTGTTGAAGATCGACAGCACCCGTTTCGAATCATCGCTCAACGAGAACCGCGCACAGTACCTGTCACTGTTGGCCAAGGCGGCGCGGCTGCGCGCCATCACCGACGGACGGGCCTTCGTGGTGCCGCCCGAGGTACAACGCGAAGCACCCGACATCGGGGCGCACGAGCTGGAGCTGTACGGTTCGAAACGGCGCGAGCTCGAGGCCAACGTGTCGATCGCCCGCGAGCAGCTGGCGCAGCGCAACCAGGAGCTGGTGGAAGTGCGGGCGCGGCGGGAACAGGCCGAGCAGGGGCTCGGCTACACCACCAAGGAGCTGCAGGTGACCCGCCCGCTCAAGGACAGCGGGGCCGTGTCCGATGTCGACCTGCTGCGGCTGGAACGTGATGTCAGTCGCTTCCGCGGTGAGCGCGACATGGCGGCGGCGCAGATTCCCAAGATCCAGGCGGCCATCGCCGAGGCGCAGCGCAAGATCGAGGAGGTGGAGCTGTCGTTCCGCAACCAGGCCAGCGCCGAGTTGTCCGAGACCCTGGGGAAGCTGAGCAGCCTGACCGAAACCCGGGTGGCGCTGAACGACCGGGTGAAGCTGGCCGAGTTGCGTTCGCCGGTCAACGGCACGGTGAAACAGCTGCTGGTGAACACCATCGGCGGCGTGGTGCAGCCGGGCAAGGACATCGTCGAAATCGTGCCGACGGAAGACACGCTGTTGCTGGAGGCGCGCATCCTGCCGCGTGACATCGCCTTCCTGCACCCGGGGCAGAAAGCCTTCGTCCGCTTCACGGCCTATGATTTCGCGATCTACGGCGGGCTCGACGCCACGCTGGAGCAGATCGGCGCCGATACCGTCACCGACGACAAGGGCAACGCCTTCTATCTGGTGCGGGTGCGGACGCGCAAGTCTTATTTGGGGAGTGTGTCGCGCCCGATCATTCCGGGCATGGTGGCCGAGGTGGACATCATGACCGGCAAGAAGAGCATCCTGTCCTATCTGCTCAAACCGGTGCTGCGTGCCCATAGCTATGCCATGACCGAGAGGTAAGGCCGTGACGATCCTGCTCGCGACCTCGAGTCTGTATTTGTGCCAACGCTGGACGGAGGCACTGGCCGACGACGACCCGGTGATAGTGGACGATGGCGACCACCTGGGCCGGCAACTGGCTGGAGAGGCGCCAACCGTTCCCCTGTTGCTGGACCTGGCATGGCCGCATGCACCGCGTAGCGATGCGGAGTGGCAAGCGCTCACCCGGCGGTGCCGGCCGCTGGTGCTGGCCGATGCCCCGCAGGAGCAACAGGGCCTGCACCTGTTCGGGCTTGGCGTGCGCGGCTACGGGCATACGTTGTCGCCGGCGGTCATGCTGCGGCTGATGGTCGATACTGTCCTCAATGACGGGGTGTGGGTCGGCGCGGCGCTGATGGCGCAGATGATCGGCACCCTGTCCCGTGTCATCCCGGAGAAGCCGACGCTGGATGGCTGGCGCGATGCGCTCAGCGTGCGCGAGCAGGAGGTCGTGGAGCAACTGCTGACCGGTGCCAGCAACAAGCTCATCGCCCGAGAAATGGGCATCAGTGAGCGCACCGTCAAGGCGCACCTGAGCGCGGTGTTTGAAAAGCTCGATGTTTCCGACCGTTTGCAATTGCTGCTGAAGGTGCGAAGTTAGTCGGGTGATTGCCCTTCAGTACAATAAGAACTTGTTGATCGGCCTCCTATGCTTACGGTATCCATTCATCGAGTATAGGGAGAAGCACCATGGCCATCACGACGCATGTTTCCAGCGAAATCGCCGTGTCGGGCGAAGCCAAGGTCGATAGTGTCCACGGCTCCGTCAGGGTCATCAATGGCCAGGGTGAAGTACGTCTGCTCAAGGCGGGTGACATCGTCCACGTTGGCGAGCGGATCGTGGCGGATGCCGATGGTTCCGCCGTTCTGCTTACGGCCAGCGGCGACTCTCTGGTTATCGAGGGCGGGCGGCTGGTCGGCCTGGACGAGTCCATCCTCAATCCCCAAGCCGTTCCCGATACCCATGAAGCGGCGCTGCAGGCGCCGTCGGTGGATCAGCAGGCCGCTGCGGATACCAATGCCATTCTGCAGGCGCTCGAGTCTGGTCAGGATCCCTTCGCGGCCTTGGCGCCAGCCGCAGCCGGCTTGAGCGGGGCCGGTGGCGAGGATGGCGGGCTCACCTTCATCCGCCTGGTACGCATCACCGAGGGACTGACCGATATCGGACTGGTGGGTAGTTTCGATATCGCGAACGTACAGCAGAACGATCTGGGCGGCACCTTGCCGGCCCTCTCGGTGAACAATGGTGTCACCATCAGCGACCTGACCCCGGCGGTACAGGGCGGCGAGGGTACGGTGTTTGAGGCCGGTCTGGCGGGCGGCAGCACGCCGGGGGCTGCGACCAGCTTCACGGGCACCTTCGCAGTGACCGCCCTCGATGGACTCAACACCATTACGGTGGGTGGGGTCACGATCGTCTCGGGTAACGCGCTGACGGCGAACACCACCATCACCACGGCGCTGGGGAGCACCATCACCATCACCGGGTTCGACCCGGCCACCGGGGTGGTGAGCTACACCTACACGCTGAACACGGCGGAAACGCACGCCAGCGGCGACGGCAACAATGGCCTGCTCGACAACGTGACGGTCACCGCCACCGATGTGGACGGCAGCAACACCAACGGCACGCTGAGCGTGAACATCGTCGACGACGTGCCGACGGCGCATCCGGACACGGCGAGCGTGACCGAAGACGGCACGCTGACGGCCAGCGCCAACGTGCTGACCAACGACACGCTGGGCGCCGACAGCCCGGCCACGGTGACCAGCGTGAACGGCGCTTCGGCCAACGTGGGCGTGGCGATTGCCGGGCTGTACGGCACGCTGACACTGCACGCCGACGGCAGCTACACCTACACCCTGAACAACAGCAACGCCACGGTGCAGGGGTTGAGTGCCGGCGAGCACCTCACCGACAGCTTCAGCTACGGCATGCAGGACGCCGACGGCGACCCGTCGGCCAGCACGCTCACCATCACCATCAACGGCACCGACGACGGCGTCACCATCAGCGACCTGACGCCGGCGGCGCAGGGCGGCGAAGGCACGGTCTACGAAGCGGCGCTGAGCATCGGCAGCGACCCGAGCGCGACCACCGAAAGCGTGAGCGGCACCTTCAAGGTGACGGCGGCCGACGGCCTGGACGAAATCGTCATCGGCGGGGTGAAGGTGGTCGACAACAACGCGCTGACGGCGAACACCACCATCACCACGGCGCTGGGGAGCACCATCACCATCACCGGGTTCGACCCGGCCACCGGGGTGGTGAGCTACACCTACATGCTGAACACGGCGGAAACGCACGCCAGCGGCGACGGCAACAACAGCCTGTTCGACAACGTGGCGGTGACGGCGACGGACAAGGACGGCAGCAGCACCAACGGCACGCTGAGCGTGAACATCGTCGACGACGTGCCGACGGCGCATCCGGACACGGCGAGCGTGACCGAAGACGGCACGCTGACGGCCAGCGCCAACGTGCTGACCAACGACACGCTGGGCGCCGACAGCCCGGCCACGGTGACCAGCGTGAACGGCGCTTCGGCCAACGTGGGCGTGGCGATCGCCGGGTTGTACGGCACGCTGACGCTGAACGCCGACGGCAGCTACACCTACACCCTGAACAACAGCAACGCCACGGTGCAGGGGTTGAGTGCCGGCGAGCACCTCACCGACAGCTTCAGCTACGGCATGCAGGACGCCGACGGCGACCCGTCGGCCAGCACGCTCACCATCACCATCAACGGCACCGACGACGGCGTCACCATCAGCGACCTGACGCCGGCGGCGCAGGGCGGCGAAGGCACGGTCTACGAAGCGGCGCTGAGCATCGGCAGCGACCCGAGCGCGACCACCGAAAGCGTGAGCGGCACCTTCAAGGTGACGGCGGCCGACGGCCTGGACGAAATCGTCATCGGCGGGGTGAAGGTGGTCGACAACAACGCGCTGACGGCGAACACCACCATCACCACGGCGCTGGGGAGCACCATCACCATCACCGGGTTCGATCCGGCCACCGGGGTGGTGAGCTACACCTACACGCTGAACACGGCGGAAACGCACGCCAGCGGCGACGGCAACAATACCCTGCTGGACAACACCAGTGTGGTGGTACGGGACGTCGACGGCAGCAGCGCGACCGACACCCTTAGCATCACCATCGTCGACGACGTGCCGACGGCCCATCCGGACACGGCGAGCGTGACCGAAGACGGCACGCTGACGGCCAGCGCCAACGTGCTGACCAACGACACGCTGGGCGCCGACAGCCCGGCCACGGTGACCAGCGTGAACGGCGCTTCGGCCAACGTGGGCGTGGCGATTGCCGGGCTGTACGGCACGCTGACGCTGAACGCCGACGGCAGCTACACCTACACCCTGAACAACAGCAACGCCACGGTGCAGGGGTTGAGTGCCGGCGAGCACCTCACCGACAGCTTCAGCTACGGCATGCAGGACGCCGACGGCGACCCGTCGGCCAGCACGCTCACCATCACCATCAACGGCACCGACGACGGCGTCACCATCAGCGACCTGACGCCGGCGGCGCAGGGCGGCGAAGGCACGGTCTACGAAGCGGCGCTGAGCATCGGCAGCGACCCGAGCGCGACCACCGAAAGCATGAGCGGCACCTTCAAGGTGACGGCGGCCGACGGCCTGGACGAAATCGTCATCGGCGGGGTGAAGGTGGTCGACAACAACGCGCTGACGGCGAACACCACCATCACCACGGCGCTGGGGAGCACCATCACCATCACCGGGTTCGACCCGGCCACCGGGGTGGTGAGCTACACCTACACGCTGAACACGGCGGAAACGCACGCCAGCGGCGACGGCAACAACAGCCTGTTCGACAACGTGGCGGTGACGGCGACGGACAAGGACGGCAGCAGCACCAACGGCACGCTGAGCGTGAACATCGTCGACGACGTGCCGACGGCCCATCCGGACACGGCGAGCGTGACCGAAGACGGCACGCTGACGGCCAGCGCCAACGTGCTGACCAACGACACGCTGGGCGCCGACAGCCCGGCCACGGTGACCAGCGTGAACGGCGCTTCGGCCAACGTGGGCGTGGCGATCGCCGGGTTGTACGGCACGCTGACGCTGCACGCCGACGGCAGCTACACCTACACCCTGAACAACAGCAACGCCACGGTGCAGGGGTTGAGTGCCGGCGAGCACCTCACCGACAGCTTCAGCTACGGCATGCAGGACGCCGACGGCGACCCGTCGGCCAGCACGCTCACCATCACCATCAACGGCACCGACGACGGCGTCACCATCAGCGACCTGACGCCGGCGGCGCAGGGCGGCGAAGGCACGGTCTACGAAGCGGCGCTGAGCATCGGCAGCGACCCGAGCGCGACCACCGAAAGCGTGAGCGGCACCTTCAAGGTGACGGCGGCCGACGGCCTGGACGAAATCGTCATCGGCGGGGTGAAGGTGGTCGACAACAACGCGTTGACGGCGAACACCACCATCACCACGGCGCTGGGGAGCACCATCACCATCACCGGGTTCGACCCGGCCACCGGGGTGGTGAGCTACACCTACACGCTGAACACGGCGGAAACGCACGCCAGCGGCGACGGCAACAATACCCTGCTGGACAACACCAGTGTGGTGGTACGGGACGTCGACGGCAGCAGCGCGACCGACACCCTCAGCATCACCATCGTCGACGACGTGCCGTCCGTTTTCACCCCGGACACCGCCCATATGGTCGACCAGACCGCTACCAGCCATAGCGTCACCGATGAGCTGAATTTTGCCGGCCACACCGGTGCCGACGGTCTGGGCAACGTGGTGTTCAATATCACCGAGGGCATGGCGGCGCTGGATGCGCACGGCAATCAGTTGCGGCTGGACGGGGCGGATCTGTTCCTCTTCTATGGGGCCGACCAGACCATCCTGGTGGCCAAGACGGCGACGGGCGATATCGGCTTTACCGTCGATATCGATCCGCTCACCGACAGCTACTCCCTGACCACCTTCGGTATCCTGTCGAGCGGCCCGGCGGCGGTGGAAGTCACCAGCCTGTCCAGCGTCGGCGGCGGCAACGTCACGATCAAGGGGTTGCTGGATGTCGGCGGGACGACGCAGGACGTGATCCTGTCGTCGACCTCGGGCACGGTCAATACCGACCAGGATGACATCGGGGTCGGCGGCGGCCAGAGCCTCAGCAGCACCGACAATGTGCGGCTGGACTTCGTCAACGGGCTGGTTGTCGACAAGAACGGCTATAGCTACACCGACCACAATACGGTGTCCGGCTTCGAGCAGTTGGTGTACATCACCGGCAGCGCATCGGCGACCGCCAACCTGACGCTGACGGCGATCGTGGCCGATAACGACCAGACGTACGGCACGACGGACAGCGGGGAAAGCCAGCTTGATCTCAGCGTGTCCAACATCACGATCTACGACGCCAACCACAACGTCGTGGCCAACGGCACGCAGGGGCTGACCATCACCGATATCGGCAATAGCGTCCTGATCACCGGCATGCACGATGGCTGGAGCTACCAGATCACCTCGACCGATACCTTCAGCGCGGTGAACGTGGCCGGCGCCACCGACACCCACACCTTCTCGCTGGGCGCCTTCTCCTACTCCGAAACGGTGCCGTCACAGCCGATCGACCTGTCGTTCGGGATTACCGCGAGCGATGGCGACGGCGACACCGTGGCGAGCCAGATCGACGCCACGCTCTATCCGTCCGACGTCAGTCTGCTTGGAGATGGTAGCGCCAACACCCTGACGGCCACGTCGAGCCATCCCTACGTCTTCGGCTACGGTGGCGACGATACCCTGGACGGCTCGATCGGCCATGCGGTGCTGGTGGGGGGCGATGGCAACGATCTGTTGATCTACGGTATCGGCGATACCATCGATGGCGGCCAGGGGGTGGATACCGTGCGCTTCGACACCGCCGGGCTGGTGGACCTGACCGGCGCCAAGCTGAGCGATGTCGAACAGTTGCAGATGAACGGGGCGGCAACCAATACCACACTGCAGCTGCGGCCGGAGGATGTGCTCAACTTCACCAACAACGCCGATCACACGCTGTTTGTGCGTGGCCAGAGCGGTGATGCGGTGAACATCGACGTTGTCGACCCGGCCACGGCCCCGGCGGGAACGACGGTCAACATCGGTGGGGTGGATTATGTCCAGTTCCACCTTGATGTCAGCGGCTCGACGGTGACGATCAACGTCGAAAACACCGTGCAAACCCACTTCATCTGAGACGATTCAGCCTCATCGTCACGGGCCTCCCTGCGGAGGCCCGTTTTCTTTGCCGGGAGGACGACTGGCGGCTCAGGCCGCGCTCACCCCCGGCCCGGTGATGCCGTCCACGCCGGCGCGCAGCAACTGGCTGCCCTCCGCCGAGGTCGTCACGCCCTTGGCGTACACCTCGAGGTCGAGCATGCGTGCCACCTGCAGCAGGTTGGACAGCAGCAGCTGCGCGCCGGGGTCGCTCTCGGCACCGCGGATCAGCGCGCCGTCGATCACCAAATAGTCGAGTGACACCTCGTGCAACCGGGCCAGCAGGTTGAAGTGCTCGCCGGTCATCTCCAGCCCGATGCGCACGCCCAGCGGCCGAATCGAGCGGCAGAAGCCCTGAAACGCGGGCCAGCGTTCGGCTAGGCCGGGCTCCAGCCATTCCAGTGCCAGCTTGCCCTGGGGCAGGCTGGCCTGCAGCCGGTCACGTACCGTCTCGGTGAAGGCGTAGGGGACATCCAGCGAGGGCGCGCTCAGGTTGACGGCGATGACACGCTGCCCGGCCAGCGAGAGCAGGGCCTGCTCGATGGCTTCCTGATCCAGCGCCGGGCTCAGGCCGAGACGGGCGGCATGGGCGGTGAGGGTGCCGGCACGCAGCGTGCTGGCCCCGTGCTGTGGCAGCGTGATCATGCCTTCCTGATGGATCACGGCGCCCTCGCCATTCACCACCGGGTAGAAGGCGAGGCGGAAGGCATGATCGGCCAGCGCTTCGCGCAGCCGCTTGTTCCAGTCGAAATCGCTGCTCGGCAGCGTGCTGCCATCCGGGTCGTAGCGGCACCAGCTCTTGCCGCTTTGTTGTTCGGCCAGGGTCACGGCCTCGTTGGCGCGCAGCAGGATCGCCGGCAAGGTGTCGTGCTGCGCATAGCGGGTGAGGCCGAGCGTGGCGCGCCAGCCGGCGGCGGAGGGATCGCTGGCTTCCTGCCAGCGCTCCCCCAGCTCGGTGGCCAGTCGTTCTGCCGCTTGTGGTTCGGCTCCCGGCATCAGCAACACGAACTCGGCGCCGCGCAGGCGGGCGGCCTGCCAGCCGGTCTGGCCGCTGGCAGACCGCTGCAGCTCCGACGCCACGTGCTTGAGCCGGCGGTTGACCGCGTCGCCGCCGAGCCGCTTGTTGGCTTCGGCCAGGTCGGGCAGCCGCACCAGCATCAGTTCGCCTTCGGCGGCGGCCTGGGGGTCGGCCAGTTCACCGATCATGCGCTCTTCGAAGCGCGAACGGTTGGCCAGGCCGGTCAGCGGGTCGGACAGGGTGGCGGCACGCAGCTGGTCGATATGGCGTGCGGCCTCGTCCAGCATCGACTTGATGCGTCCGGAGAGCGTATTCATGGCGCGCGCCACGGCCGACAGCTCGGGGGTGCCGGGCTCCGCCATGGTGACGAAGCGGCGCTCGCTGAGCGCCTCGGCCTGCTGGACCACCTGGTGGAGCTGGCGGCGAATGTAGCGGATGCCCACGGTGGCCAGCGCGCCGGTCAGCAGCGCCGCCAGCGACAGCCAGGCCAGCATGCGCAGCGAGCCCTGCCACAACGCGATCCAGGCGTAGCTGGTTTGCGCCTCGACGGTGATGGTGCCGGCCTGCAGCCAGCCCTTGGAGAGGTTGGCCGAAGCCGGGCGGGGGTTGAGCGGTAGCAGTTGCTGGAACCAGCGCGGCACCTGTTCCTCCAGCTGCTGGTTGACCCGTTCCAGGCGGGTCTTGCCGTCGACCCCGGTCCAGCGGATGAGGCGGTAGTGGGCGTTGTCGAAGGTGGCGTTGATCAGCGTTTCGCTCATCGCCGGGTCGGCCTGGTACTGGTTGATCGACAACGCCAAGGCATTGGCCCCGCTGACGCTCTGGGCGTACAGCTGCTGCGACAGGTAGTCGCGCGCGGTGAGCAGGCTGACCGTGAGGCTGGCGAGGACGGTGGTGAACAGCGTCATCGCCACCAGCAGCCAGACCTGTTCGATCAGCGTCATGTGGGCTCGTTTCATTGTCCTCCCTCCGGTCTCGCCGCCATGTCAAAAACCTTCCGCCCGCATCCGTTCCTGCAGATTCATCCAGCGCGTCAGACGCTGCACGTTGCCGGCCGGGCGAGCGTTGTTGCCGGGCATCCACACGCCATCATTGTTGAAACTGAAGACCGGCACCAGGTCGGGGCGCTGCGAGGCGGGCTTGATGTCGGTAATCAGGTTATCCAGCACCAGCGGCTCCCCCTCCGGGGTGGGGTAGTAGGCCAGCACCATGTGCGCCTGGCTGAGGGTGCTGCCGGGCCCGCCCAGCAAGGCACGCACGTAGGTCAGCCGGAACTTGGCGGCGGGGATGCCCAGCAAGGTCAGCGTCATGTACTTGGCGATGACGAAATCCTCGCAGTCGCCGGCCCCCTTGCCCAGAGTCTCGATCGGCGTGGCCCAGTAGTCGTCCTGATGCCAGACGATTGTGTCGTCGCGGAACAGGATGCGGCGATTAAAAAAACCGTTGACCTCAATTACCTTGGCATTTTCAGTACGATTTCCTAAAACAGAGATAAGCGATCGCCATGCTTCGTAGTTCTCGATTCCACGTGGGCCAAATTTCTGGATGGCCTGGAATTGCCGGGAAAAATCCAGCGCAGCGTCACTTTTCGGCGTTGCGCAAGCCGAGACCAGACTGATGATTGCCCAGATCAGCAGGGTCGACCGCGCTCTCCATGTCCGAGGACCTGGCTGGGCGTTGCGACGGTGTCGGCTATGACAAAGTGCCATCTGGCGTTGTCCTGGTTGCAATGGGCATGTGACGTAGACGAGCTTGCAGCACTTAACTGATCTTCATAATAGGACGTAGCCATGAAACTGCGAAAAATATGCCTTGCGTTGCTCGGCCTGGGCTTTGCTAGTGGAGCATTGTGTGCCGAAGTGACCGATTTAAGAAGCGCCGTAGAGAATACCGTGGTGAACAATCCTGAGGTCCAGGTGAAGTGGCGCACTTTCCGCCAGTCTACCGAGGAAATCGGCATCGGCCGTTCCGAGTTCTTCCCGATCGTCGACGTGAACTACAAGTACGCCCATGAAGACCACAACGAGCCGCCGCTGTCGGGGGGCAACCAGGATTTTGACCGTTATGGCTGGTCGGCGGCGCTGCAGCAGAACCTGTTCAAGGGCTTCTCCACCGTGAACCTGGTGCGCCAGCTCGACCATACCCGGCGTGCCAGCTATTTCGACTTCCTCTCCGAGTCGGAGAACCAGGCACTGGAAGCGACGCGCGCCTACCTCGATGTGCTGCGCTACCGCCAGCTGCTCGAGCTGGCCCAGTACAACTACGCCGTGCACAAGGGGATTCACCAGCAGCTGATGCAGAAGGTCGCGGCCGGGGTGGGGCGGCGCGTCGACCTGGAACAGGCCACCGGTCGTCTGGCGCTGGCAGAATCGAACCTCATCACCGAAGAAGCCAACCTGCACGACGTGACGGTACGTTTCACCCGCATCGTCGGCATGCCGCCGCCGATGAGTCTGAGCAAGCCGGCGCCGTTCACGATTCCGAAGCAGGAGCCGAGCGACATGTTCAAGCAGGCCTTCCAGCGCAACCCGCAATACCTCTCCGCCGTGGAGAGCGTGCGCGCCGCTACGGCCGAGGTCGACGTGCGCAAGGGCGCCTTCTCGCCCACCGCCGACCTGCGCGCCCAGTATGAACGCACCAACAATCTGGATGGTGTGGGGGGCGTGCACAAGATCGGCGTGATCGAGGTGGTGCTCAACATGAACCTGTTCCGTGGCGGAGCCGATCGCGCCCGACTGCGGGCCTCCGCCGAGCGCCGCGAGGCAACCCGCGACCTGCAGCTGAAGGCCTGTCGCGACATCCACCAGACGGTCCAGATCGCCTACAACGACATCCGTCGCATCGGCGAGCAGATCGACCCGCTGCGCCTGCATTCGCTCTCCACCGAGAAAGCGCGCGACGCCTACCGCAGCCAGTTCGAGATCGGCCAGCGTACCCTGCTCGACCTGTTGGACAGCGAGAACGAGCTGTACGACGCCAAGCGCGCCGTGGTCAATGCCGAGAGCGACCTGCTGTTGGCGCAAGCGCGGCAACTGGCCAGCTCCGGCCTGCTGCTGGAAACGCTGGAGGTCAAGCCGAAGGAATCGCTTACGTTCGACGGCAGCCCGTCCGACGAGTGGCAGGCCTGCGATACCTCGCTGGTGCCGAGTGCGACCATCGACAAGAATGCCATCCAGCCGGTGACGCTGGGGGCCTCCACCACGATGGATGCACCGCCGGCCATCGTGCCCGAAGCCACCAAACCGCAGAAAGCGCCCGCCAAGAAAAGCACGACCAAGAAGAGCGGCTGATTTCCTCCTGCTGTTTTCTCTGGACACCCCCGTGTTGCACGCACTTCACACCGGGGGCGTTTTTTTTTGTCGGGTGGCCGGCGTGACCGCAGGCCGTCTCCCCGGACGGGCACGGCCGGGCCATCGAGGTCAGCCGAGCCCGAGCGCCTCCAGCGTGTTGCGACGGGTTGCCGAGCGTACCGCCTCTGCGGTGGTGCCGCGCAGTTCGGCCAGTAGCCCGGCGTAGCGCGCGATGTTGGCGGGCCGATTGGGTTCCTCTTGCGCCCATTCCGGACGCATGTCCGGCGCGTCGGTTTCCAGTACCAGCGCGGACAAGGGCAGGGTGGCGGCCAGCCGACGGATGCGCTGGGAGCCACGAAAGCTCATGGCGCCGCCGAAGCCCAGCTTGAACCCCTGCGCCAGAAAGGCCGCCGCCTGCTGCTCGCTGCCGTTGAAGGCGTGGACGATGCCGCCGACGACCGGCACCTGGCGCAGGTATTTCAGCAGCCGGTCCTGCGAGCGGCGTGCGTGCAGCACCACCGGCAGGCCATACTTGCGTGCCAGCTTGAGCTGTTCCACGAACAGCGCTTCCTGGCGCGCCGGGTCGAGGTCTGGCAGGTAGAAGTCGAGCCCGATTTCGCCCACCGCCAGCGGCCGGTCTTCGGCCAACCTGTGTTCCAGTTCGGCCAGGTGCGAATCCACGTGCTGCGACAGGTAGACCGGATGCAGCCCGAAAGCCAGCCAGCAGCCGTAGCGTTCGCGCATCGCCAGCGTCTGGGCGAACGTGGCCTGGTTGACGGCCGGCACCAGAATCTGGCCGATGCCGAGCCCGACCGCCTCGGCCACGACCTCGTCACGCACGCCGTCGAACTCCGCCGCGTCGAGGTGGCAGTGCGAATCGATCAGGCAATCGTCGTCGGGCAGGATGCGGAACATGGCGCGCAGAACCAGGATGGAGAGAGTGTAGAGTATCAGCCTACAAGGCCCGCCCGTGCCTTGCCAAGACGGGCATGCACAGGCGCATCACCAGACCGGGCGCAAACGGAGTCCCCAATGGCAAAACCTTCGACTGCCGACATCATCTGGCTGACCGATGTGGAAGAGCATGACTATGCCGCCGCCGCCTCCTATCTTGCCTTGCTGTGGCGTGAAGACCGCGTGGCTGAGGTGGTGGAACACCTGCAGGCGGCGCCCCTGGTGCAGTTCAGGGCCAAGGACATCTTCCGTGCCTCTCAGCTCTCCCTGCTCGGCATCAGTAATTCCCATGTTGAAAAGGACCGGTCCAAGATTCGCAAGGGGGAGGGTCTCTCGCCATTGCTGCTGGTGCGCGACGAGGCAAACGGCAAGGTGGTGATCGCCGACGGCTACCACCGGCTGTGCGCCCTCTATGGCGTCGATGAAGACGCCTGGGTGCACTGCAAAATCGTGTGAGGTGCACGACTCGCCTTGGCCGGCGCCGGGAGCGACGATGGGCAGTATACAATTCGACTCTTCACACCACGGTGCCACGCTGATCGCCATGAATCTCCTCTCCCTCCCGCTGTTTGCCGGTTATTGGACCGAAACCTCGGTCGACGTCAACGTCGTGATCGTGCTCAACCTGGTTGGCGCGCTGTTGCTCGGCATCGTCGTCGGCTACGAGCGGGCCTATCGCGGCCGTGCCGCCGGCATGCGCACCTACGGTCTGGTGTGCATGGCCTCGGCGGCCTTGACCGTGGTGGTCGGCTATCCGGGGTATTGGTACGGCGGGCATATGATGAGTAGCAGCGGCGACCCCACCCGGGTGATCCAGGGCATCGTCACCGGCATCGGTTTTCTCGGTGCCGGGGTCATCATGAAGGACGGCCTGAACATCAGCGGCCTGACCACCGCCGCCTCGATCTGGGCCTGCTCCGCCATCGGGGTGCTGGTGGGCATCGGCTTCTACGCCGCCGCCATCCTGCTCACCGTGATCTGCGCGCTGTCGATGATCCTGGTCTCGCGCCTGGAACAATGGCTGCCCTCGCATCCCGCCATTGGCGTGGTGCTGCGCTTCCAGAAGGGCTTCGTGCCGCAGGAACACGCCCTGCGCCGAGCCGCGCTGGAGCGCGGCTACGAGATCGCCGGCAGCAGCCTGTCGATCAGCTACCAGGACGGTCAGCCGGAGTGGCATTTCACCGCCACGGTACTGAACAAGAACGAGGGCGCTTCGCTGTCGGAACTGGCGGAAGAATTATCGCGTTTCGACGGTGTCCAAAGTTTCAGCATGGCACCCGCCCGCAACTGAATACGGGGCGCTCTGCCGGGCAAATGTTCCATGCGCGGCCGTGCCATGTTGAGTAGAGTCGCCGTTTGCTCCGCCTGAATTCAGTCAGCCAACTGTCATTTTCACCGTCTATAGTTAGTGCCTGGCACAGGACGCACGGCGCTGACCTCTCGCCGGCGAGCCGTGAGTCGAGCGCTTCGAGCTGGCCTGATCCGGGTCGAGCTTGCCCGTCGCTACCATGCCAGCCGTAGTGCCGCTTGCCCCGGGAATCCCTCGCCCCGGCACATCCCCGTATCGTTTCGATCTCTCCCTAAGGAGACGTCATGCAAATCCAGTCCTATCTGTTTTTCGATGGCCGCTGCGAAGAAGCGGTCGAGTTCTATCGTCGCACCCTGGGTGCCGAAGTGGAGATGCTGATGCGCATCAAGGACAGCCCCGAGCCACTGCCACCGGGCAGGGTGCCGCCGGGGTCGGAGGACAAGGTGATGCACGTCAGCTTCCGCATCGGCGACAGCGTGGTGATGGCCTCCGACGGCCGTTGCCAGGGGCAGCCGAATTTCCAGGGATTTGCCCTGTCGTTGTCGGTGGCCGATCAGCGCGAGGCCGAGCAGCGCTTCGCGGCCCTTTGCGAAGGCGGCCAGGTGCAGATGCCGCTGGGCCCGACCTTCTTCTCGCCGTGCTTCGGCATGGTCGCCGACCGCTTCGGCGTGTCGTGGATGATCATCGTGCCGGCGTGAGTGTCGATTCTGTCGTACCCCCATCGCCATGCCGGGGAGCGCTAACCCGACCGGTTGACCCCGTTGGCGGCGTGCTCCCTGTGCAACCCATCCAAGGAGCAACGCGATGCGATTCATGATGCTGATGATTCCCAAGGGCTACGAGAGCGCCGAACCGGGCGCCATGCCGAGTGCCGAGGCCGTGGCGGCGATGATGAAGTACAACGAGGCGCTGCAAACAGCCGGCGTGTTGCTCGCCCTCGACGGCCTGCACCCGCCCTCGATGGGCGCGCGCGTCTCGTTCGAAGGCGGTCAGCCCACGGTCACCGACGGCCCCTTTGCCGAGGTGAAGGAGGTGATCGGAGGCTACTGGATGATCCAGGTGGCGTCGCGACAAGAAGCCATCGACTGGGCCAAGCGCTGCCCGGCTTCGGCCAACGAGGTAATCGAAATCCGCCAGGTGCAGGAGTTCGAGGACTTCCCGGCGGACGTGCAACAGGCGGCCGCCGGCTTGTCGGAGATGCAGGCACCGCCGGCGGCACGACGCGAGGGGTGAGCGCCTGCGCAACCGGCGCACATGGGCGGCGCCGGGCGGCTGGAAAGAGGATCGGTTGGGCCGGTTTCCCCGGCGGTGCCGGGCATCTCTAGTGGTCCGGGCAGGGCGGCTGGCAGAGGGCAGGGTGTCGGAACCGGCAGGCGGCAGGCAACAAAAAAGCGCCTTGCGGCGCTTGATCGTGTTTTCCTGCGAGCCTTATCTAGTAAGGCTTTGGTGCCCGGGGCCGGACTCGAACCGGCACACCTTGCGGCGGGGGATTTTGAGTCCCCTGCGTCTACCAATTTCGCCACCCGGGCAGGAAAGAGAAGGCAGTTTACCCAATGCCATCGAGCTTGTAAATGCGTGGCGCGTCAGTCCTTGTCCGCGTTCTTCAGCGCAAGGGCGCGGTCGTACAGCAATTTGCGGTTGGCGCCGGTGATCTGCGCCGCCAGCGTCGCCGCCTGCTTGGTGGGCAGCTCGGCGGCCAGCACCGCCAGCGTGTGCAGGGTCTGTTCGTCCAGGGCTTCCGGTTCATCCCGCGGCGGCGCGGCGTCGATGATCAGCACGATCTCGCCACGCTGCTGGTTGCTGTCGGAAGCCACCCAGTCCCGCATCTCCCCGGCCGGCAGATGGCGTATGGTTTCGAAGGTCTTGGTCAGTTCACGTGCCAGCATCAGCCTCCGCTGCGGCCCCAGTTCGACGACGATGTCCTCCAGGGTGTCGAGCAGGCGGTGCGGCGCCTCGTAGCAGGCCACGCAGAACGACGCATTGCGCCAGCCCGCCAGCACCCGGCGCCGCTCGCCCGATTTGGGCGGCAAAAAGCCGTGAAACAGGAAGGAAGTCGCGGAGAGACCGCTGGCCGACAGCGCCGCCACCACTGCCGACGGGCCGGGAATCGGGCACACGCGCCGCCCGGCGTGGTGCACCGCTTCGGCCAACCTGGCGCCGGGGTCGGACACGGCCGGGGTGCCCGCATCGGACACCTGCACCACGATCTTGTCTTCGCCGAGCCAGCGGATCACCTGCTCGGCCATGGCGCGCTCGTTGTGCTCGCGCAGGCTCACCAGCTTGGCACTGATGCCGTAGGCCGACAGCAGGTGGCCGGTCACACGGGTATCCTCGGCGCAGATCACATCCGCCACGCTGAAGGCGGCCAGGGCGCGGGCGGTGATGTCGGCCAGATTTCCAATGGGCGTGGCCACCACATATAATGTGCCGCGAGTAAAACTTTCCCGAGCAGATTCAAGCAAGTGAGCAAACGACGTATGCAAAGAATGGCCTCGCTGTTGGTTGGCGTGTTGACGGCCTGGCTGGGCGTGGCCCAAGCACAGGTACCGGACTATATCATCCAACTCAACGCGGCGCCGCTCAAGGCCAGAGCCGCAGCCAGCGCACCGCACTCGGTGGCCGTCCCCGCGGCCAAGCCCGTCGTCGCGCCGGCGCCGCGTGCCAGGCCGCGCATCGGTGTGCTGCTGCCGCTCGGGTCCGCCCGTCTCGGCGAAGCCGCCGAGGTGGTGCGCCAGGGCATCGAAGCCGCCGCCGCGGTCGACGACAAGGCCGACGTGGTGGTGGTGGCCGCGGACGAGGACAACGTGGCCGCACGCTACCAGACGGCATTGGCCGACGGCGTCAACGTTGTGATCGGCCCGCTGACGCGGCCCGCTATTGCCGCCGTGGCGCCGCTGGTGAAAGTGCCGACGCTGGCGCTCAACGCGCTGGATCGCGGCATGCCGGCCAATCCCAAGCTCTACAGCCTGGCCCTGGTCGTCGAGGGCGAGGCGCAGCAGATGGCCGGGATGATGTACGACGACGGACGGCGCAACCCGCTGCTGGTGGCGTCGCAAGATGCGCTGTCGGCACGGCTGCGCAAGGCCTTCGCCGAGCGCTGGCAGGCGCTGGCTGGCAAGAGCCCACGGGTGGTGGAGCTGGCTGGTGCCGATCAGGCGACACTATCGGCCGCCGCGGCGCAGGGTGACGCGGTATTTCTCGCCGTCGACGATAGCGAGGCGGCGGGAGTCAAGCAGGCGTTGCCTGCCGATCTGCCGGTGTATGCCACCTCGCAGCTGAACAGCCGCCATCCGCCGGCGGCGCTCAACAACGTGCGTCTGATCGACATGCCGTGGTTCCTGCTGCCGCAGCACGAGGCGGTCAGACGCTACCCGCGTCCCGAGGGCGCGCTGACGATGCAGACCGAGCGCCTCTACGCGCTGGGCATCGACGCCTACCGGCTGGCAGTGTTGCTGGCCAATCCCAAGGCGAGTCCGGCTGCGCTGCGTCTGGACGGCGTGACCGGCGACCTCCAGCTCGGGCGCGACCGCCAGTTCACCCGCCAGCTGCCGCTGGCGGTGCTCGGCGCGGGTGGCCTGCAATGAACGAACTGGGCCGGCAGGCAGAAGACCGGGCGCTGGCTTTCCTGCAGCAGCAGGGGCTGCGGCTGGTCGAACGCAACTGGCAGTGCAAGGGCGGCGAGATCGACCTCGTGATGCGCGAGGGCGAATACTGGGTATTCGTCGAGGTGCGCCACCGTGCCGATCAGCGCTTCGGCGGCGCCGGCGCCAGCATTACGTCGGCCAAATTGCGGAAACTCACGCTGGCGGCAGGGGTCTACCTCAGTTCCAGGGGTATCGACGCCCCCTGCCGCTTTGACGCCGTGCTGTCGCACGGTAACGGAGCCCCCGAATGGCTCAAGAACATACTGGCGTAAGCTACGTCGGATACAAAAGGATGGACATGGACCTGATCGAACGCGTCAACGGACACTTTCTGGAAAGCATCGCGGCCAAGCAGGAGACGATGGAGCAGCTGTCGCCGGCCGTCGCCGCCGCGGCGGAACGGATGGTGGCCTGCCTGATGAACGAAGGCAAGATTCTGGCCTGCGGTAATGGCGGTTCCGCGGCCGACGCCCAGCACTTTGCCGCCGAGATGGTCGGCCGCTTCGAGAAGGAGCGCCCGGGTCTGGCGGCCTTGTCGCTGGCCACCGACAGCTCGGCGTTGACCGCCATCGGCAACGATTACGACTTCGACATGGTGTTCTCCAAGCAGGTGCGCGCGCTGGGCCATACCAACGACCTGCTGCTGGCGATTTCCACCTCGGGCAATTCGGCCAACGTCATCGAGGCCATCTACGCCGCCCACGAGCGTGGCATGGGGGTGATCGCGTTGACCGGCAAGGACGGCGGCAAGATCGGCGAGATTCTCAGCGCCGACGACATCCAGCTCAACGTGCCGGTTTCGCGTACCGCGCGTATCCAGGAAGTTCACATCCTGCTGATCCACGCCCTGTGCGACGCCATCGACTACATGCTGCTGGGAGGAGAATGATATGCGACGCAAACTCGTGCTGCTGGCCAGCGTTGCCCTGCTGAGCGTGGGGATGAGCGCCTGCGTGCCGCTCGTGGTGGGCGGCGCGGCGGCGGGGGCGGCGGTGGCGACCGATCGCCGTACCAGCGGGGCCTATATCGATGACCAGGCCATCGAGCTGAAGGCCTCCGACCAGGTGAACGCCAAGCTGCCCTCGGCCCACGTCAACATCGCCAGCTACAACCGTGCCGTGCTGATGAGCGGCGAAGTGCCCTCGGAAGCGGCACGCGAGCAGGCCGAGCTGATCGTGCGCGGCACGCCCAACGTGCGCAAGGTCTACAACCATACCGTGGTGGCAGGTTCCTCGGCGCTGTCCGAGCGCAACAACGACACCTGGATCACCACCAAGGTTCGTACCCGCCTGTTCGACGGCAAGGGCTTCTCGCCGCAGACCATCAAGATCGTGACCGAGCGCGGCGTGGTCTACATGATGGGCCTGGTCACCCAGGCCGAGGGCGAGGCCGCTGCCAAGGTGGTGAGCCAGACCTCCGGGGTACAGAAAGTGGTGACGCTGTTCGAATACATCAGCGAAGTGCAGCCCTGAGGCGGCACGGTTTCACCATGAAAAACGGACCGCGTGGCGGTCCGTTTTTGCGTCGGCAGGGCCGATCCGTTCAGTTGCGCGTCACCAGCACGTCGGCGCACAGCACGTGCATCGCCTCGTCGATCTCGATCGCCATCGACAGCGTCACGCAGTTGCGGGTGTCGGTCATCGACAGGTAGGGATCGCTCATGTACAGCACGCCGGGCTGGTCGATGGCGTGCTGGAAGTAGGCGCGGCGAGACCAGATCGCCCCGGTGGTGTCGGTCAGCGGGGCCAGCTTGGGGTCTTCCGGCGCCGGCGGCTGCAGCGAGTTGAGGTTCTGGCCGATCTGGCGGCCGGCGCTGTCGAGCAGGAAGCAGCGGATCACGTCCGGCATGTTCAGCATCGGCGTGGCGGCGTGCAGGAACGGCGTGCCCTGCATCAGCGCGATGGCGGTCTGCACGAAGGATTGCCGTGCCAGCTCCAGTTGTCGCCGCGTCAGCTTGCGCTTGAGCAGCTCGCGCACCATCAGTTCGTCCCAGCGCGCATCGATGCGCGGGGTAATCACGCTATCGTTTTCCGGCTGTTCGTGCGGGCGCGAGATGTAGTAGCCCTGGACCAGGTCGCAGCCGGATTCCAGCGCGATCAGCACGTCCTTCTCGGTTTCGATGCCTTCCTCGACCACCAGTGCACCAATTTCGTGCATCAAGTGGACCAGACGGGGCAGCAGGTTGCGCGTGCGCGACTGGTTGGCCGCGCTCCTGAGCAGGTTGCGGTCGAACTTCACCAGGTCGGGCTCGAGCATGCACACCCGGTCCAGGTTGGAGTGGTTGACGCCGAAGTCGTCGATGGCGATCAGAAAGCCGGCCTGGCGCAGCAGCTTGACGCAGTCGATCAGCCGCTCCTGCGATTCCAGCGCGTGCTCGGGGACTTCCAGCACCACGCTGGAGGGCGGCAGGCCGGCCTGGAGGATGCTGCTGGCCAGCGCTTCGGCATGGGCCGGCTGCGCCAGCGAGGCGGCGTCCATGTTGAGGAACAGCCAGCGGTTTTCGTGCGGGAAAGTGTTGAAGCCGCGGATGTGGTGCTGGCACACGGCCAGGTCCAGCTGGTGGCGCTGCTCCAGCGAGTCGAGTCCCTGGTAGGCGTCAATCGGGTTGAGCGGCTTGTCGTCGCGGCTGGCGCGCAGCAGCGCCTCCATGCCCACGGTACGGCGGTGCGGCAAGCTGTAGATCGGCTGGAAGTGGCTGCCGAGGGTCAGGCCGGCAAAGCTGGGTGTCGGGGGGGCAGAGAGGGTCATCGAGCACTATCCTTGGTTCCTGTCTGCGCTATCAAGCAAACGGTATTCCAGTCTAGCCCAGTCGGGGGGCAAATGAAAAACGGGCGCCGCTTGGCGCCCGTTCTGTTTGGCGATTCAGACCGCTCAGTCTTGCTGGATGCCGGCCAGCAGCCAGCGGCTGCCGTTCTTGTCCTTGACGTAGTGCCAGGTTTCGCCGAACGGTACCGCGGCGGCGTTGACCGTCTCGCTGACGCTGCCGGAGAAGCGCACGCTGGCGATGTAGCGGCCGCCTTCTTCGACCGCCTCGATCAGTTGGCAATCGAGCTGAGGGAAGTCGGCCACGTCGTCGTTGCCGGCGATGTCGGCGCGCAGGGCCTCGAACAGGTCCGGGGTCAGGTACTTGCGGATTTCTTCCAGGCTGTCCGGCGTGTTCAGGCTCTGCAGGTGCAGGAAGGTGGCCTTGGCCTGGCGCAGGAAGTTGGGCGTTTCAGTGCCGTCCGGCAGGCGGGCCAGGCTGGAAGCCGCCAGCGGCGCGCCGCCGTACGACGGCGCCGTGCCGAAACCGGAACCGATCTTCGGAATCGGCTCGAAGCGGGCCGCTTCCTGGGCCATGCCATTCGGCATGCCGGCCGCTTGCGGCAGCTGGCTGGCCGGATTGCCGGCCTTGCGGCGGAACAGCATCAGGCCACCGACCAGCAGCAGGCCGAGCAGGGCGATGGTGCCCCACGGAATGCTGGAACCGGCCGGTTGCGTGGCCGGCGCCGAGGCGGGAGCGTTGTTGTTGTGCATGGCCGAGCCGAGCATGTAGCCGGCGGCGGCGCCGGCGGCACCGGCGGCGATGGCGGTGCCGATGCCCGGGCCTTTCTTGACCGGGGCTGGCGCCGGTGCGCTCGGTAGCGGGCGCGGCGCGGGGGCTTGGTAGGACGGGGTCGGCGCCGAGCGCATCATGCCGGAGCTGCGGCTCTTGCCGAGGCGGGCGGCTTCGCTGAACGGGGCCGCCAGCAGGGTAACCAGGGTGAAGGCGAGTACGGTCGTCTTCGCACGCGGTGTCATGTCTGTTTCTCCAGTGAGAGGGGGTGTGTTGCCTCGATATGACTAATGCAACATCCGTTAGTTCGGGGCGACGGTGGCGATTTCAAGTACTTCGGCGACGCCGGCGGCAATGCGGAAGCGCACGTTGCTATGGTAGAGGCGCACGCCGTAGACCCGCTCTGGGTCGTCCTGGTAGGCCGGGCGCGGGTCTTGCGCCAGCACCTCCTCGATCAGGGCGGCCAGTTCGGGCGCGGCCGGCTGGCTGGCGAGCTGCTGCCGTGCGGTGTCGCTCCAGCGCACCGTCAGCGTCGGCGGCGGGCCGTCGACGAAGCCGCCTAGGGCGTCGGGCACCGCCTCGACGAAGGGGATGTAGGGCTTGATGTCGAGCACCGGCGTGCCGTCGAGCAGGTCGGCGCCGGCCAGCCGCAGCGTCACGCCGTCGGTGGTGTCGATGCCGAGCAAGGGCACCAGCGACAGCCCGAGCGGGTTGGGGCGGTGGGTGGAACGGCTGGCGAAGACGCCGACCTTGGCGTTGCCGCCCAGGCGTGGCGGGCGCACCAGCGGCGACCAGCCGCGCGCCAGCGTGTCGTGGAACACGAACTGCAGCCAGACGTGGGAAAACGCCTCGAGGCCGCGCACGGTGTCGGGCTGGTCGAACGGCGGCAGCAGCTGGAGCGTCATGCGGGCCGACTTGGCCAGCGCCGGCTGGCGCGGGATGCCGAATTTTTCCTTGAACGGCGAACGGATCAGGCCGATGGGGGTGAAGGTGTAGGGCTGCATGGCGCCATTGTAGGCCCTGGCGCGCGCGCTTTCATCGCCCCAGGCGCAAAAGGTTGGCCGAAGCGGCTTCGGCCAACCTGTGGGAGCGATGGGTAGGTCTCAGCCGACGAAGTGGCGGCTGTGGCGGCCGTTGAGGCGGTCCATCGGCAGCAGCATGAAGAAGTCGGCGCAGTTGAAGTCCGGGTCCCAGGCCGGCTCGCCGCAGACGAAGGCACCGGCGCGCAGGTAGCCCTTGATCAGCGGCGGCAGCGGCGCCGGTGCGGCGTCGTCGCGCACGCGGTCGAGCGGCAGCGCCAGGTGCGGGGTGACGCGCCATTCCGCCGGCGCCAGGTGCTTGGCCTCGATCTGGCGGTACAGGCTGACTGCCTGGTGGCCGCCGTCGGCCAGGCTGACGCTGGCGCAGCCGGCCAGGTAATCGCAGCCCTGCTGCTGCACGTAGTCGGCCAGTCCGGCCCACAGCAGCGCGATCACCGCGCCGGAGCGGAAGTCCGGATGCACGCAGGAGCGGCCCACCTCGAGCAGGCGGTCGCGCACGTGCGCCAGCCGGCCGAGGTCGAACTCGTGCTCGGAGTAGAGGCGGGGGGCGCGCCGCGCCGCCGCCGGCGGCAGCATGCGGTAGGTGCCGACCACCATGCCGCTGGTGGCGTCCTCGACGATCAGGTGGGCGCACAACGCATCGTAGTCGTCGCAATCGATGCCGAGGTGGCGGGAGCTCAGGCGAGCGCCCATTTCGCCGGCGAACACGTCGAAGCGCAGCTTCTGGGCGCGGCGGATGTCCTGCGGGTTATCGGCAAGCCGCACGCTCAGGCGCGGCTTGCTGCGGGTGGCGAGGCTTTCGTTGAGCAGCATGGGGTGGTCTCCCTCGTGACGTGAGGACCATGCTAAAGCGCCTGTTTGACGAAGCCGTGTCGTCGCGATGACAGTGGCGTGACGGTGCGTGGTCGCCGCCGTGACAGGGAGAATCAAGCAAATCAATCACTTATCAGGACAGCGGTTTTGACGTAAAATAGGCCGTTTTTCGTTCGCAGCGCGCTCACCAGCCATGATTTATCCGACAACCTTCGACGTAATAGTGGTAGGCGGCGGCCACGCCGGTACCGAGGCGGCCCTGGCGGCGGCCCGCATGGGCTGCAGCACGCTGCTGCTGACCCACAATATCGAGACGCTGGGCCAGATGTCGTGCAACCCGTCGATCGGCGGCATCGGCAAGGGCCACCTGGTCAAGGAAGTCGACGCGCTGGGCGGCGCCATGGCGCTGGCCACCGATATCGGCGGCATCCAGTTCCGTACCCTGAACGCCTCCAAGGGCCCGGCGGTACGCGCTACCCGTGCCCAGGCCGACCGCGTGCTGTACAAGGCGGCGATCCGCCACGTACTGGAAAACCAGGACAACCTGACGCTGTTCCAGCAGCCGGTGGACGACCTCTTGATCGAGGGCGACCGCGTCGCCGGCGCCATCACCGCGATCGGCATCACCTTCCGCGCCAAGACCGTGGTGCTCACCGCCGGCACCTTCCTCTCCGGCAAGATCCACGTCGGGCTGGAAAACTACACCGGCGGCCGCGCCGGCGACGCCGCGGCCTCGACGCTGGGCGCGCGTCTGCGCGAGCTCGACCTGCCGGTGGGGCGCCTCAAGACCGGCACGCCGCCGCGCATCGATGGCCGCACCGTCGACTTCTCGGTGATGGAAGAGCAGCCGGGCGATACCCCCGAGCCGGTGTTCTCCTACCGCGGCAGCCGCAGCCTGCATCCCCAGCAGCTGCCGTGCTGGATCACCCACACCAACGAGCGCACCCACGACATCATCCGCTCGGGCTTCGAGCGCAGCCCGATGTTCACCGGGGTGATCGAAGGCGTCGGCCCGCGCTACTGCCCGTCGATTGAAGACAAGATCAACCGCTTCGCCGACAAGGACAGCCACCAGGTGTTCCTGGAGCCGGAAGGGCTCACCACCCACGAGCTCTACCCCAACGGTATCTCGACCAGCCTGCCGTTCGACATCCAGCTGGCGGCGGTGCGCTCGATCCGCGGCATGGAGAACGCCCACATCCTGCGTCCCGGCTACGCCATCGAATACGACTACTTCGACCCGCGCGGACTGAAGTCCACGCTCGAGACCAAGAGCATCCAGGGGCTGTTCTTCGCCGGCCAGATCAACGGCACCACCGGCTATGAAGAGGCTGCCGCGCAGGGCCTCTTGGCCGGCCTCAACGCCGCGCTCTACAGCCGCGACCAGGACGGCTGGTGCCCGCGCCGCGACGAAGCCTACCTCGGCGTGCTGGTCGACGACCTCATCACCAAGGGCGTGTCCGAGCCCTACCGCATGTTCACCAGCCGCGCCGAATTCCGCCTGCAGCTACGTGAGGACAACGCCGACCTGCGCCTGACCGAGGCCGGCCGTCGCCTGGGCCTGGTCGGCGACGCGCAATGGGATGCCTTCTGCCGCAAGCGCGACGCGGTCGAGGCGGAAAAGACACGCCTGAAAACCACCTACCTGCACCCGGCCAAGGTCGACATGGCCGCCGTGGCGCAGTTGCTCGGCAAGCCGATCGAACGCGAATACAACCTGCACGACCTGCTCAAGCGCCCCGACGTCAGCTACGCCGCGCTGATGACGTTGGCCGAAGCCGGTGGCGGCGTGGATGACGGCGCGGTTGCCGAGCAGGTGGAAATTCAGGTCAAATATCAGGGCTATATCGACCGCCAGAACGACGAGCTGGCCCGCCGCGACAATCTCGAGGACGTGCGCCTGCCGGCCGACATCGACTACAGCCTGGTCAAGGGGCTGTCGAAGGAGGTGCAGCAGAAGCTCAACAGCCAGCGCCCGGAAACCCTGGGCCAGGCCTCGCGCATCCAGGGCATCACCCCGGCCGCGGTCGCCCTCCTCATGGTTCACCTTAAACGCGGCTTTGCCGACGCGAAAAAAACCGCATGACACATACTGCAGAACTGACTCACGGTCTGGCCGAGCTGAAGCTCGACCTGACCCAAGAACAAATCGCCCGGCTCGAGTCCTACCTCGCGCTCTTGGCCAAGTGGAACCAGACCTACAACCTGACCGCGGTGCGCGAAGAAGAGCGCATGGTCAGCTACCACCTGCTCGACAGCCTGACGCTGGTGCCGCAGTTGGCCGGCGGCACGCGCCTGCTAGACGTCGGTTCCGGCGGCGGCATGCCCGGCATCCCGGCGGCGATCGCCCGCCCCGACCTCCAGGTGGTGCTGCTCGATTCCAACCACAAGAAGACCACCTTCCTGCGCCAGGCGGTGATCGAGCTCAAGCTCGACAACGTCGAGGTGGTGACCAACCGCGTCGAAGCCTACCAGCCGGAACAGAAATTCGACCGCATCACCAGCCGCGCCTTCTCCGAGCTCGCCGAGTTCGTCAAGCTCACCCGCCACCTGCTGGCCCCGGGCGGCCAGTATGTGGCGATGAAGGGCGTTTACCCCTACGAGGAAATCGCGCTGTTGCCGGAAGGCTTCGCCGTGGCGGAAGTGGTGCCGCTCACCGTGCCGGGTCTCGACGCCGAGCGTCATCTGGTGAGGATCGTGGCGCAATGACCTGCCGCGTGATCGCAGTCGCCAACCAGAAGGGCGGCGTCGGCAAGACCACCACCGTGGTCAACCTGGCCGCCGGCCTGGCGGAGATGGGGCGGCGCGTGCTGATCGTCGACCTCGATCCGCAGGGCAACGCCACCATGGGCAGCGGCATCGCCAAGGGCTCGCTCACCACCTCGGTCTACCAGGTGCTGCTGGGCGACGCCGGTGTCGCCGAGGCGCGCCAGCCGGCCAAGGAAGGCGGCTACCACGTGCTGCCGGCCAACCGTGATGTTGGCGGTGCCGAGCTGGAACTGGTGCACGAGCTGGCGCGCGAGGCGCGGCTGAAGAATGCCTTGAGCGAGGTGCTGGGCGAGTACGACTACATCTTCGTCGACTGCCCGCCGTCGCTCAACCTGCTCACCCTGAACGGCCTGGTGGCCGCCGAGAGCGTGCTGATCCCGATGGTGTGCGAATACTACGCGCTGGAAGGTCTGTCCGACCTGGTCACCACGCTGCGCAAGGTGCGTGTCGCGGTCAATCCCAAGATCGAAATCCTCGGCCTGTTGCGCACCATGTTCGACGCGCGCAGCAACCTGTCGCAGCAGGTGTCGCAACAACTGGCGCGCCATTTCGGCGACAAGGTGTTCGACACCGTCATCCCGCGCAACGTCAGGTTGGCCGAAGCGCCCAGTCACGGCCTGCCCGGGCTGATCTACGACCGCAACTCGCGCGGCGCCCAGGCCTATCTGACGCTGGCCGCCGAGCTGACGGCTCGGCTAGAATCCGCAACCCCCTCACTCTCGCACTGACACATGGCCAAACTCAAAGGACTCGGGCGCGGCTTGGACGCGCTCCTAGCCACCGTTGACGGAGCGGACGACCGCCTGCAAACCCTGCCCATCGACAGCATCCGCCCGGGCAAATACCAGCCGCGCACGCACATGAGCGAAGACGCGCTGGACGAACTGGCGGCCTCGATCCGCGTGCAGGGCGTGATCCAGCCGGTGGTGGTGCGCGAGATCGGGCTTGGCGATTACGAACTGATCGCCGGCGAGCGGCGCTGGCGCGCCTCGCGCAAGGCCGGCCTCAGCGAGGTACCGGCGGTGATCAAGTCGGTGCCGGACGAAGCCGCGCTGGCGATGGCGCTGATCGAGAACATCCAGCGTCAGGAGCTCGATCCGATCGAGGAGGCGCGCGGCCTGCAGCGCCTGATCGACGAATTCGGCCTGACCCACGAAGCCGCCGCCGACGCCGTCGGCCGCTCGCGCAGCGCCGTCTCCAACCTGCTACGCCTCTTGGCGCTACCGGAACCGGTGCAGACCCTGGTGCACCAGGGGCAGCTGGAAATGGGGCACGCCCGCGCCCTGTTGCCGCTCGAGGTGATCGACCAGATCGCGCTGGCGCAGCAGGTGGTGGAGCAGGGCTGGTCGGTGCGCGAAGTCGAGCGCCGCATCCAGCGCCTCAACGCACCCCGCCCCGAGGGCAAGCCACAACCCCGCCTCGACCCCGACATCCAGCGTCTCGCCGAAACCCTGTCCGAGTCGCTCGGCGCCGCCGTCAGCATCCGCCATGGCGCGCGTGGCCACGGCAAGTTGACGATCGAATACGCCAGTCTCGACGAGCTCGACGTCGTGCTGGCAAAACTGCAAGCAAAATCAAGCGCCTGATTCGCAACGGCGCGGGTATGTCAATTGGGGATTTTGTTGACTGGCATCAAGCCCCAAGCCTATAATCGGTCGATTTTTTTGCATTGCTGACATGATCAATCGGGAAGTAAAGCGAGTCGTGCGCCTGCAGGTGGTGCTGACCCTGGTGGCGGTACTGGTGGCAGCGGTGATCGGCGGTTTTGCCCCGATTCTCCCGGTTTCGGTCGTGATTGGCGGGCTGTGTGCCATTATTCCGGCCCTGCTCTACGGCAAGATCGCCTTCGCGCGCCGGCATGAGCCTCCGGCGGTATTGATGAAGGCGCACTTCAAGGCCGAGGCGGTGAAGTTTTTCACCACACTCCTGATGTTTGGGGCGGCCCTGGTGTTTTTCAAGGATTTATCCGTAGTCGGACTGTTTGGTGGATATATGACAGCCACTTCCGGCTACTGGTTCGGGCTTCTAATCAAAAATTGAGAAAGCGCAATGGCAAGCAACGCAACAGAGTACATCAAGCACCACCTGACGTTCTGGAACTCGTCGCACGAAGGCGGCTTCTGGAGCATTCACGTTGATACCTTCTCCATCTCGCTGCTGCTCGGCTTCGTCTTCCTCGGCGTATTCGCCTCGGTGGCCCGCAACGCCAAGCTGGAGAATCCGGGCCGTCTGCAGTTGTTCGTCGAAGCGCTGATCGAGATGGTCGATACCCAGGTCAAGGAAATCTTCCATGGCAAGAGCAAAGTGGTGGCGCCGCTCGCGCTGACCATCTTCTGCTGGGTGTTCCTGATGAACGCCATGGACATGCTGCCGGTCGACCTGCTGCCGTGGATCGCCGCCAACATCGGCGCTGCCCTGGGTCACGATCCGCATCACGTCTTCCTGCGCGTGGTGCCGTCCGCCGACGTCAACGCCACGTTTGCCATGTCGCTGTCAGTGGTGCTCTACATCATCGGCTTCTCGATCAAGGCCAAGGGCCTGGGCGGCTGGGGCAAGGAACTGCTGACCGCACCGTTCCACGCACACAACCCGGTATTGGCGCTGGTGCTGGCGCCGATCAACTTCGCCTTCCAGATGGTCGAACTGGCCGCCAAGCCGATTTCGCTCTCTCTGCGTCTGTTCGGCAACATGTACGCCGGCGAACTGATCTTCATCCTGATCGCGCTGCTGCCGTGGGGCGCCCAGTGGCTGCTCGGCGCACCGTGGGCCATCTTCCACATCCTGGTGATCACGCTGCAGGCCTTCGTATTCATGATGCTGACCACGGTGTACCTGAGCCTGGCGGTCGAAGCCCACTAAACGTTTTTTCAAACCCTTTTACCAACCATCCTTGTAATACCTTTTAGGAGATATATAAATGGAAGCTCTCGTTTCTCAGATCCAGTCGATGACCGTTCTGGCTGCTGCCCTGATCATTGGCTTCGGCGCTATCGGCACTGCTCTGGGCTTCGCCATCCTCGGCGGTAAGTTCCTGGAGTCCTCCGCTCGCCAGCCGGAAATGATCCCGGTTCTGCAAACCAAGCTGTTCATCATCGCTGGTCTGCTGGATGCGATCTCCATGATCGGTGTGGGTGTTGCCATGCTGTACACCTTCAACAACCCGTTCCTGGCCGCTGCTGTTGCTGCCCTGAAAGCTGGCGCTTAATTCTTAAGCGTAAACGGTTGTTGTAGTCACCACACTGGAGGAAAACAAGCGTGGAATTCAACGCGACACTACTGGGCCAGGCGATCACCTTCGCCATCCTGGTATGGTTCACCATGAAGTTTGTTTGGCCTCCGCTGACCAACATGATGGAAGAGCGTGCCAAGCGTATCGCTGATGGCTTGGCCGCGGCAGAGCGTGGCAAACAGGATCTGGAAGCAGCTGAAAAGCGTGCCGGCGACGAGCTGCGCAAAGCCAAGCAGCAAGCGACCGAAATCGTGATGGCCGCTGAAAAGCGTGCCTCCCAGATCGTGGAAGAGGCGAAAGAAACGGCCCGCACCGAGGGTGCCCGTCTGGTCGCCGATGCCAAGTCCGATATCGATCAGGAAGTGCTGCGTGCCAAGGAGACCTTGCGCGAGCATGTGGCCTCGCTGGCCGTAGCCGGTGCGGAGAAGATCCTGCGCCATGAGATCGACAAGGCCAAGCACGCTGAACTGCTTGCCTCCATCAAAGCGGAGTTTTAATTAACTCATGGCAGAACTCATTACCGTAGCAAGGCCCTACGCCCAAGCGGTATACAGCCTTGCCACCGAGCAGCAGCGACTGGATGCCTGGTCCGAGGCGCTCGGTTGGCTGGCTGCCATGGTGAGCAACCCGGACGTAGCCCAGGTGGTTACCAATCCGAAACATACCGCACAAGAGGTTGAGGCGCTGATGCTGGGCGTACTCGGTGAGCGCGCCAGCGAAGACGTCAAACGCTTCGTCGGCACGCTGGTCGAGAACCATCGCCTGACGTTGCTGCCGTTCATCGCCGACCAGTTCGAGCTGCTCAAGGCCGAGGCTGAAGGTGCCATCGACGCGACTGTCGAAAGCGCTTTCCCTCTCACCGACGAGCAAACGGCCGAACTCACCAGCATGCTTTCCAAGAAATACGGCAAGTCCGTACGTCTTGACGTGCATGTGGCCCCCGAGCTGCTTGGCGGGGTGCGGGTGCTGATCGGCGACGACGTCATTGACGCGTCCGTGCGCGGCAAACTGCACACCATGGCAGCAAGCCTCAAGAATTAGGAGAGATCATGCAGTTGAACCCCTCTGAGATCAGCGATCTGATCAAAGCCAAGATCCAGAACCTGGCCGAAGGCTCCGAGACCCGTACCAAAGGTACCGTGATCTCCGTGACCGACGGCATTGTTCGCGTCCATGGCCTGGCAGACGTGATGCAGGGCGAAATGCTCGAATTCCCGGGCAACACCTTTGGCCTCGCCATGAACCTGGAGCGTGACTCCGTGGGCGCCGTTATTCTCGGCGAATACGAGCACATCTCCGAGGGCAACGAAGTCAAGTGTACCGGCCGCATCCTGGAAGTCCCGGTAGGTCCGGAACTGGTAGGTCGCGTGGTGAACGCGCTGGGTCAGCCGATCGACGGCAAGGGCCCGCTGAACGCCAAGCTGTCCTCCCCGATCGAAAAGATCGCCCCGGGCGTGATCGCCCGTAAATCGGTCGACCAGCCGATGCAGACCGGCCTGAAGTCGATCGACTCCATGGTTCCGGTCGGCCGCGGTCAGCGTGAGCTGATCATTGGCGACCGCCAGACCGGCAAGACCGCCGTGGCACTGGACGCGATCGTCAACCAGAAGGGCACCGGCGTCATTTGTATCTACGTCGCCGTCGGCCAGAAGGCTTCATCGATCGCCAACGTGGTGCGCAAGCTGGAAGAGCACGGCGCCATGGGTCACACCATCGTGGTGGCCGCTGCCGCTTCCGAAGCCGCCGCGCTGCAGTTCATCGCGCCGTACTCCGGCTGCACCATGGGCGAATACTTCCGCGACATCGGCGAAGACGCGCTGATCGTATACGACGACCTGTCCAAGCAGGCCGTTGCCTACCGTCAGATCTCGCTGCTGCTGCGCCGTCCGCCGGGCCGCGAAGCCTACCCGGGCGACGTGTTCTACCTCCACTCCCGTCTGCTGGAACGCGCTTCGCGTATCAACGAAGACGAAGTAGAGAAGCTGACCAAGGGTGCCGTGAAGGGCAAGACCGGTTCGCTGACCGCTCTGCCGATCATCGAAACCCAGGCCGGTGACGTGTCCGCCTTCGTTCCGACCAACGTGATCTCGATCACCGACGGTCAGATCTTCCTGGAAACCGATCTGTTCAACGCGGGTATTCGTCCGGCCATCAACGCCGGTATCTCGGTATCGCGCGTCGGTGGTGCGGCTCAAACCAAGGTGATCAAGAAGCTCGGCGGCGGTATCCGTCTGGCGCTGGCCCAGTACCGCGAACTGGCTGCGTTCTCGCAGTTTGCTTCCGACCTGGACGAAGCCACCCGCAAGCAGCTGCAGCATGGTGAGATCGTTACCGAACTGATGAAACAGAAGCAGTTCTCCACCCTGTCGACCGCCGAAATGGCGCTGACGCTGTGGGCGGTGAACAAGGGTTACTACGAAGACGTACCGGTCAAGAAGGCGCTGGCATTCGAAGCCGCGTTCCTGGCCTACGTCCGTGCTAACCACGCCGACGTTCTGAAGGCGACCGACGCCTCCGGTAACCTGTCTGACGACCACGAGAAGGTACTGGCCAAGGCGATCGAATCGTTCAAGGCTGGCTACAGCTTCAACTGAGCCTTTCGGCCAACGTTGTAGTCAACTGAAAGGTTCAGGAAATGGCAGTCGGAAAAGAGATTCTCACCAAGATCCGAAGCGTGCAGAACACGCAGAAGATCACCCGCGCGATGCAAATGGTGGCAACCTCCAAGATGCGCAAAACGCAAGAGCGTATGCGCGCTGCCCGTCCTTACGCCGAGAAGGTGCGTACCGTCATGGCGCACCTCGCTCAGGCTAATGCGGATCTTGAGCATCCACTGCTTGCCCGTCGCGACGTCATCCAGCGTGCCGGCATCATTGTCGTCACCTCGGACAAGGGCTTGTGTGGTGGTTTGAACGCCAACATCCTCAAGCGCTTCTTCTCCAAGGTGAAAGAACTGCAAGATGCCGACGTCAAGGTCGACGTGTGCTGCCTCGGTCAGAAAGGTCTTTCTGCCGCCCAGCGCACCCGCCTGAACGTGACGGCGAGCGCGGTCCATCTGGGCGATGTGCCCAAGATGGACAAACTGATTGGCCCGCTTACAGTGATGTTGAAGCAGTACGCCGATGGCGAACTGGACGCGGTCTACATCGTGTATTCCCGTTTCATCAATACGATGAAGCAGGAGCCGGCCCTGGAACAGCTGCTTCCGCTGTCCCCGGACAACATGGTGGTCGAGCACACGCACTCGTGGGATTACCTCTACGAGCCGAATGCGCTCGACGTCATGGAGTTCCTGGTCAAGCGTTACATCGAATCGGTGGTGTACCAGTCGGTAGCCGAAAACATGGCTTCCGAACAGGCTGCCCGTATGGTGGCGATGAAGTCCGCCACCGACAACGCGGGTAACGCCATCAAGCAGCTGCGACTCGTGTACAACAAGTCGCGCCAGGCAGCGATTACCAAGGAACTGTCCGAAATCGTGTCCGGTGCCGCAGCGGTGTAAGCCGGTAACAGACTGTAAAAGTTTATTGAGTTAGGAACCGATAATGAGCCAAGGCAAAATCGTACAAATCATTGGCCCGGTACTCGACGTGGAGTTTCCGCGCGATGCCATGCCAAGGGTTTATGATGCCCTGAAGCTGGTCGACACCGATCTGACGCTCGAAGTCCAGCAGCAGCTGGGCGACGGCGTGGTGCGCACCATTGCAATGGGTAGCTCGGACGGCCTGAAGCGTGGCATGGCAGTAGTCAACACCGGCGCAGCAATCTCCGTGCCGGTAGGTGCCGCTACCCTGGGTCGCATCATGGACGTGCTGGGCAACCCGGTGGACGAAGCAGGCCCGGTCGCCACCGACGCCCGTCGCGCCATCCACCAGCCGGCCCCGAAGTTCGACGAACTGTCGAGCGCCACCGAGCTGCTGGAAACCGGCATCAAGGTGATCGACCTGCTGTGCCCGTTCGCCAAGGGCGGTAAAGTGGGTCTGTTCGGCGGTGCCGGTGTGGGCAAGACCGTGAACATGATGGAGCTCATCAACAACATCGCCAAGGCGCACTCGGGCTTGTCCGTGTTCGCCGGCGTGGGTGAGCGCACTCGTGAAGGTAACGACTTCTACCACGAAATGAAGGACTCCAACGTCCTCGACAAAGTGGCGATGGTCTACGGCCAGATGAACGAGCCGCCGGGCAACCGTCTGCGCGTGGCGCTGACCGGTCTGAGCATGGCCGAGCATTTCCGTGACGAGAAGGACGAAAACGGCAAGGGCCGTGACGTGTTGTTCTTCGTGGACAACATCTACCGTTACACCCTGGCCGGTACCGAAGTGTCCGCCCTGCTGGGTCGTATGCCGTCCGCGGTGGGTTACCAGCCGACGCTGGCCGAGGAAATGGGCCGTCTGCAGGAACGTATTACCTCGACCAAGGAAGGTTCGATTACTTCCATCCAGGCCGTTTACGTCCCTGCCGATGACTTGACCGACCCGTCCCCGGCCACCACCTTCGCCCACCTGGATGCGACCGTGGTACTGTCGCGTGACATCGCTTCGCTGGGTATCTACCCGGCGGTGGATCCGCTCGACTCCACTTCCCGCCAGCTGGATCCGCTGGTGGTGGGTGACGAGCACTACTCTGTGGCGCGTGGTGTACAGACCACCCTGCAGAAGTACAAGGAACTGCGCGACATCATCGCGATTCTGGGTATGGATGAACTGTCCGAAGAGGACAAGCTGGTTGTGGCGCGTGCTCGTAAGATCCAGCGCTTCCTCTCCCAGCCGTTCCACGTGGCCGAAGTATTTACCGGTTCGCCGGGCAAGTACGTGTCGCTGCGTGACACCATCAAGGGCTTCAAGGCCATTCTCAGCGGTGAGTACGACCACCTGCCGGAACAAGCGTTCTACATGGTTGGCTCCATCGACGAAGCTGCTGAGAAAGCCAAGTCCCTGTAACCAAGGAGAGGGCTCATGGCCAAGATGCATGTGGAAGTGGTCAGCACCGAACAGCTCATCTACTCGGGTGAGGCAGAATTCCTCGTGGCTCCGGCCCAGGAAGGCGAGATCGGTGTGTATCCGCGACACGTGCCGCTGCTGACCCGTATCAAGCCCGGCGTACTGCGTCTGACAGTGCCGGGCTCCAAGGACGAGGTACTGGTGGCGGTGTCGGGCGGCATGATGGAAGTGCAACCGACCCACATCACTGTTCTGGCCGATACGGCGATTCGCGGTGAGGATATCGACGAGGCTCGTGCCAACGAGGCCAAGCGTGCCGCCGAGGAAACGTTGAAGAAGTCGGTCGACGACCTCGACACGGCAAAAGCCCACGCCGCGCTGGCGGTGGCGATTGCCGAGCTGAAGGCGCTCGACTATCTCAGAAAGCGTGTCCACTAAAAGCACGCGAGCAAATCGTGTATAGTGCAAGGCTGCCACATCTGTGGCAGCCTTTTTTCATTGTTTAACGCATAGTCAACGCTCATGGCCCGACTCAGTATCGTCATTCTCGCTGCCGGCAAAGGCAAGCGCATGTACTCCTCCCTGCCCAAGGTGCTGCATCCGATCGGGGGCGAACCGATGCTGGCGCGGGTGATCCGCACCGCCCGCTCACTCGACCCGGAAACGCTGGTGGTGGTGTACGGCCACGGTGGCGACAAGGTACGGGCGGTGATTGGCGAAACGGCGGTGAGCTGGGCCGAGCAAGCCGAGCAGTTAGGTACCGGGCACGCGCTGAAGATGGCCTTGCCGGCCTTGCCGGCCTTGCCGGCCGACGGCAAGACACTGGTACTGTACGGCGATGTTCCGTTGATTACCCAGTCGACGCTGCTGGATCTGGTGGCGGCCGCCGGTGACGAGGTTGCCCTGCTGACCGATGTTCTCGACAACCCTTCCGGCTACGGCCGCATCGTGCGCGATAATGATGGCAGCATCCGCGCCATCGTCGAAGACAAGGACTGTGCGCCCGAGCAGCAGGCCATCCGCGAGGTCAACACCGGCATGCTGGTGCTGCCGAATGCCCGCCTGGCCGGCTGGCTCAGCGCGTTGTCCAACGGCAACGCTCAGGGCGAATACTACCTGACCGACGTGATCGAACTGGCCGTGCGTGACGGTGTGCGCGTGCATGGTGTGAAAGTGCCGGCGTCGTGGCAGGCCGCCGGCGTCAACAACAAGGTGCAGCTGGCCGAACTGGAACGCATCCTGCAGCAGAACCAGGCGCGTGCCCTGCTGGAAGCCGGCGTCACGCTGGCCGACCCGGCGCGCATCGACATCCGCGGTGTGCTCCGCCACGGCCAGGACGTCAGCATCGACGTCGGCTGCGTGTTCGAGGGTGAGGTCGAACTGGGCGAGGGCGTCTCGATCGGCGCCCACTGCGTGCTGAAGAACGCCAAGGTGGCGGCCGGCAGCAAGATCGCGCCGTTCTCGCACCTGGAAGACGCGGTGGTCGGCGCTGGCTGCAAGATCGGTCCCTACGCTCGACTGCGTCCGGGGGCGGAACTCGCCGAGCAGGTGCACATCGGCAATTTTGTCGAGGTGAAGAAGAGCCGCATCGGCGTCGGTTCCAAGGTCAATCATCTGACCTACATCGGTGACGCCGAGATCGGCAGCGGCAGCAACATCGGTGCCGGCACCGTTACCTGCAACTACGACGGCGTCAACAAATTCAAGACCGTGATCGGCGACAACGCCTTCATCGGCTCCGGCACCATGCTGGTAGCGCCGGTGACGGTGGAGGACGGCGCCACCATCGGCGCCGGTTCGGTGATCAGCAAGACCGCGCCGGCGGAGGCGCTGACCGTGGCGCGGGCGCGTCAGACCACGGTCGCCGGCTGGCAGCGTCCGCTGAAGAAGGGCTGAGGCACGGTACCGTGCAGCCCGGGTAGTGAAAACATCGCGATAACTGTAACCTTCGGCCGGGAATGGCCGGAGGAGGCTTGGGGTGCGACCCCGCAAGGAAGACTGATATGTGTGGCATTGTCGGCGCGATTGCAGCGCGTAATGTGGTTCCGATTCTGGTCGAAGGCCTGAAGCGCCTCGAATACCGTGGTTACGACTCGGCCGGGGTGGCCGTGCTGGCGGGGAACGAGATCCGCCGCGTGCGCCGTGTCGGCCGCGTCGCCGAAATGGAAAGCGCGACCCTGGCCGAAGGCCTCGATGGCCAGCTCGGCATTGGTCATACCCGCTGGGCGACGCACGGCGGCGTGACCGAACCCAATGCTCACCCGCATATTTCGCACGGCCAGATCGCCGTGGTCCACAACGGCATCATCGAAAACCACGAGACGCAGCGCGAACGGCTGAAGGGGCTGGGTTACCGCTTCGAATCGCAGACCGACACCGAGGTCATCGCCCACCTGGTGCATCACTATTACCAGGCTTCGGCCAACCTGTTCGAGGCGGTGCGCAGTACCGTGCGCGAACTGACCGGTGCCTACGCCATCGGCGTGATCGCGCTGGACCGTCCGGACGAGCTGATCTGCGCGCGCATGGGCTGTCCGCTGCTGGTCGGCCTGGGCGACGGCGAGAACTTCATCGCCTCCGACGTCTCGGCGATCCTGTCCGCCACGCGCCGCGTGATTTTCCTGGAAGAGGGCGATCTGGGCTATATCACCCGTGACGGCGTCAAGCTGATCGACAAGGACGACCAGCCGGTGGAGCGCGCCGTGCACGTCTCCGACGTCTCGCTGGCCTCGCTCGAACTGGGCCCGTACAGCCACTTCATGCAGAAGGAAATCCACGAGCAGCCCAAGGCCTTGTCGGACACCATCGAAGCGGTACTCGACGCCGGCTTTACCGCGGCGTTGTTCGGCCCCAACGCCGCCGCGCTGCTGCCGACGCTGGAAGGCGTCAAGATTCTTGCCTGCGGAACCAGCTATTACGCTGGCCTGACCGCCAAATACTGGATCGAGAGCATCGCCGGCGTACCGTGCGATGTCGAGATCGCCAGCGAATACCGCTACCGCGACGCTTGGGCGAACCCCAAGCACTTGGTCGTCACCATCTCGCAGTCGGGCGAAACGCTCGATACCATGGAGGCGCTGAAGTACGCCAAGTCGCTCGGTCACACTGCCGCGCTGTCGATTTGCAACGTGCGTGAATCGGCCATCCCGCGCGCCTCCGAACTGGTGTTCTACACCCGCGCCGGCGCCGAGATCGGCGTCGCCTCAACCAAGGCCTTCACCACCCAACTGGTCGCCCTGTTCGCGCTGGCGGTGACGCTGGGCAAGGTGCGCGGCCGCGTCAGCGACGAGCAGCAGGCACAATACCTGGACGAGTTGCGCCACTTGCCGGGCAGCGTGCAGCACGCCCTCAACCTCGAGCCGCAGATCAAGACCTGGGCCGACAAGTTCGCCGCCAAGAACGACGCGCTGTTCCTCGGCCGCGGCCTGCACTACCCGATCGCCCTGGAAGGCGCGCTCAAGCTCAAGGAAATTTCCTATATCCACGCTGAAGCTTACCCGGCGGGCGAGCTCAAGCACGGTCCGCTGGCGCTGGTCGACAGCAACATGCCGGTGGTGGTGATTGCGCCCAACGACAGCCTGCTGGAAAAGGTGAAGTCCAACATGCAGGAAGTGCGCGCACGCGGCGGCGAACTGTTCGTGTTCGCCGACCTCGACAGCCACTTCAGCGAGTCGGAGGGCGTACACGTGATCCGCACCCCGCGTCACGTCGGCGTGCTGAGCCCGGTGGTGCACGCCATCCCCGTGCAGCTGCTGGCCTACCACGCCGCGCTGGCGCGCGGTACCGACGTCGACAAGCCACGCAATCTAGCCAAATCCGTAACCGTTGAATGACATTGGCATATTTGATTTGACTAGTGTTTACAGACAATAAACTTCTCGCCTAAGCAATAAAGATGTATCTCAGGCAATAAAGATGTAACAAAAGCCCGGCAAGTGTGCTTGCCGGGCTTTTGTTGTTTGGTGTCTCAGAAAAATTTGAGAGGCCAGACAGATTCTTCGAGCAGCCAAAGGATAAGCGTACATCATCGCAAATATGACAATGACGTGGCATTGTCAAGCCACATTCTATGTGTACATCCCTGAATGAATCAGAAACCTTTCCTGCAGTGGCCTAGAGGCCCTTCCTGCTGTTAGCCAATATGTCGCGAATTCTGTTCTGTTGTTTATTCATGGACAGAGGGAGCCGTTGTTGGATGCCAGTATGGCTCGACTTCTCCGAAGGTACTTTGGCCTTTTCCCTATCAAAGCTGATATCCGTCATGACAAAGTTCTACACTCCACTGCGTATCTTGTCTTGGCTAAGCAAGATCCGATAGAGATCAATTGGGCAATGCTTGATCTCGCGGCAGCCATATGTCGGCCAAGGATGCCGAGGTGTAGCGAATGCCCACTAAGGAGAGCATGCTGCTTCTACAGGAACCCAGACTCGGGCGAAGGTCCTGTGGTGCAAGACGAACTGTATGTGCCATGCAAGGGTTGACCGGCGGGTTCGAGTCCGCTTTGGAGTCAAAGATACAACTTTATTGTTGGCATAATTGGATGTGATAGGGTTTGATGATTCTTCCTTGGAACAACTTTATTTTAATAAAAAGCTAGTGGTGTCTTTGTGAAACAATGAGTTGTATTCTTTTTGTGATCTAACTTTATTGTCCGTGAACAACTAGAGCAAATAAAGTCTGTCGGATCCGAATAAAGTTCGTCGGAATCTGAACAAGGAGAAGGGGCCATTGGCCCCTTTTCCTTTTCAGGTTACCTGCACCTGCATCGTACGGCTACGAGTGGTGAGTACCGAATGATTCAGTGCCGGTTTGACCAGGCTCAGATGAAATAGTCATCTTCAAGCAGCAAGTCCTCGAAGAACGCACCGTATGGTTCCGAGGGATGGCGAATATGAATCTCCAGCACCCACAGCAGCCGTGACGGACTGAAATCCACCTCCGCCAGTGCCCCCTCATAGACCGAAGCATGCGGAAAATCGGCAATGCGGTGGCCCGAAAGGTCCAGATTCAGTTTCCAGCCCCGTTGTTCGACCTGCTGACAGGCAAAATTATAGAACTCCTTGCCGGTTGCGCCTTGCTCGATCCAGCATCGGCGATGCTAACCCCCGTTTCCGGCCATGGCGGCGAGCATCGCGTCTCCCAGGTCATGGTTTCCACATTCTTTTAGTGCATGGGCGGCCCCCAGGATGTCGCGCGCTTCTTCATCTTGGCCAAGCTTGCTCTTGCCAACGAGGCGGGTGATGTCAATCTGCAGCCCGATGATCCGTTGCAGCAAGGAATCGATGTAGTCCCTGGGCGCGTCGGTCATCTTCCATGGGGTGGATTGCGACGCTTCATGCCTGCGGGTCAGCCGGGCGACCACGCCGCGCACGTACTTCTCGTCATCGTGGAAATGGATTCGTCCATAGGCGTGGACGACGATGTAGTTCCAGGTCGGCACCTGCCGGTGCGACTCGTGTTTGGTTGGATACCAGTTTGGCGAGATATACGCTTCGCCGGCCCGAAACACCACCAGCACTTCGGCGCCGTTTGCGACGTCCTGCCAGAGCGGGTTGGCCCGAGCGATATGGGCTTTGAGTACGCCCAGCTCGCCTTCCTTCGCCGCCAGTTCAAACGGGATATGGTTGGCATCCAGTCCGTTCTTGCCATGCGTGATCAGGGCGCCGAACGGGTGCTGCGCGATGCATTGGTGCAGGGCGTCAGTGCGGGACTCGTTGAAATGAGCGGGCAGGTACATGTATCGATTCCATGGCGGGCTGAGCGAGCGGGCGCACTGCCGGACTCGCGCCGCCCTGTATTCGATAGGGTGAGAAGGACGACGTGGGCTAACCGTTCCGGTTCGCTACGGCGACCAGAACGCCGAGCGTCAGCATGGTGGCGCCGGACAGGCGGGACAGCAGCCGCGCCTTGGCGGCCTTGGCCGTGCCGGAGGCGAGAATGAGGCTGGCGGCAGCAACGGCGATCAGGTCCACCAGGCTGTTGAGCAGCACGCAGAGGGTCCCGTACAGGATGAACTGAGGGGCCAGCGGCTGCCGGGCGGAGACGAACTGCGGAATGAAGGCCAGGAAGAACAGGGCGGTCTTCACGTTGAACACTTCGACGATGATGCCGTCCCGCAACGCCTTGCCCGCTCCGGCCCGCTGCACGAGCGGAGCTTCCGGGCTTGCTGCTCGGGAGGCCAGCAGGCGGATGCCGAGATACATCAGATAAGCCGCCCCAAGGTATTTCACCACCGCGTAGGCCCATGCCGACTGGGCGATCAGCAAGGACAAGCCCAGCGCGCCCGCGAGGACATGCACCATGCCGCCGACGGCGGTGCCCAGCGAAGAAGCGATGCCTTCGGCCCGGCCGCCGGCCGCAGTGCGGGCGACGACATAGGCGATGCCGGGCCCCGGCGTGATGGCGAGCAGGGTGGCGGCGAGCAGGAGGGTGAGGGATGGCAGCATGGTCGGCTTCCTGTGTCGGTTAGCGGGGCTCGACGCCGATCAGCGTCGATTCGATGGCGGCGCCGGGCATCATGAGTTGCAGCCCCTGGGCCAAGCGATCGCCCGCCTCGTACAGCGCGTCCAGCGGCATCGCCGGCAAGCTCTCCAGAATGAACCACATCTGTTTTGCTTCCGCGCTCAGCCGGGTTCTGACGCCCTGGCGCCAGTTCCAGCGCCGGCATGTCACCCCGACGTCGTCACGCCACACGACTTCCCCGGCCTCGGGGGATTCATGGGCCGGCGCGCCGTCTTTCAGGGTGTCGAAGCGTTCCGTGCCATCCGCGATGACCAACCGGGGGACGCCGACGTAGGAGGCGAAGTTTTCGCCACCGACCGGGACGGCGTAGTCGATGCTGATGGCGTTGTACAGGTCGACCACCGGGTCGATGCTCGGCAGGCTGCCGTCGCGCAGCACCCGCTTGCACAAGGCTTCGGCCGAACACGGGGTGCGCTGCGGCTTGGCGCCGAACTGCCGGAACACCTCGGCCCAGGCCGATAGATGTGCCTCGGCCCAGGCGGGTCTGGTGGCGGCCAGCGACCGGCAGGCACGGCTCAGGGCCTCGGCCGCCAGCTCAGGATTGACGATGGGAGCCGCTTCGACGCTGATGCTGAGGGCGCGGAACCCGGGGGCCAGGTTGGCGATGGCGGGATCGATTGACGGCGTGACGGGGAACATCGGAGAATCCTTTAATGACCGATTTATTTCATTTTGCCGACCAATGACCAAAAAAGTCAATATACCGACCGATTCGGGCGCCGATGTCCACTCGGTCAGCCAGGCGGTCGCCGCCAAGCTCAAACAACATCGAAAAAAGCAGAAACTGTCGCTGGACGAGCTCTCGCGGCGCGCGGGCGTGAGCAAGGGCATGCTGGTGGAGATCGAGAAATGCATCGCCAATCCCAGCATCGCCATCCTCTGCAAGATTGCGGCGGCGCTCGGGGTATCGGTGGCGGATATCGTGGACGTGGCCAGCGCCCCAGCGGCACGGCTGATCGATGGCCAGGACATTCCGACGTTGTGGACGGGCCCCAAGGGGGGCTCGGCCCGCCTGCTGGCGGGCACCACGGGGCCTAACATGATCGAGCTCTGGCGCTGGGAGCTGCAGCCGGGGGAGCTGTTTGAATCGCCCGGGCATCCGCAGGGAACCTTCGAGCTGTTCCATGTGGAGCAGGGGCAATTGACGATGAGGGTGGATAAAACCGACCTGATCGTCCCGGCGGGGTGCTCGGCGGTGGCGAGGACGGACGTTCCTCATCACTATGCGAACGAGGGCGACACCCCGCTGGTGTTCACGATGACCGTGGCCGAGCTGCACCAGTTGGCGACGACGCTCTAGCCGGTACGCCGGGTTTGCCTGGCGCGCCGCTCCCGGGAGGGCCGACATGGTCAGTGCACGCCGGGTGTGATCGCCCGGTCCGGGGGCGTGCCGGCTAGTCCCAGCGCGGGGCGAAGTCGGGATTGGCGAGGCGTTCGCCGCGCTCCAGCGTGGCGATTTCCCGCTGCTCGTCCTCGCTCAGGCTAAGGGCCTGCGCCTGCAGGTTGGCCGCCAGGTTGGCGCGCTGGGTCGAGGAGGGGATCACGGAGCAGCCCTGTTGCAGCAGCCAGGCGAGGGCAATCTGCGCCGGGGTGACGTCGTGCCGGGCGGCGATGCGCTGCAACACCGGCTCCTGCATCACCTTGCCGTAGGCCAGCGGCATGTAGGCGGTGAGGTGCAGGCCGTGTTCGCGGCAGAACGCCGCCACCTGGCGGTTTTGCAGGAAGGGGTGGAGCTCGATCTGCTGGGTGGCGATTTCCTCGGCGCCGACCGAGGCTATGGCTTGTTCGAGGTGGCGGATGGTGAAGTTGGAGACGCCGATCTGCCGCGTCAGCCCCTGCGACTTGGCTTCGGCCAACGTTTCCATGTACGCGGCCACCGGGATGGCGTCGTCGGGCGACGGCCAGTGAATCAGCGCCAGGTTGAGCTGGTCGAGGCGAAGCTTGTCGAGGCTTTGCTTCAGGCTGGGGATCAGTTGGTCGCGGCCCAGGTGCTCGGTCCACACCTTGGTGGTGACGAAGACCTCGTCGCGTGGCACGCCGCTGTGCGCCAGCGCCTGGCCGACCTCGGCCTCGTTGTCGTAGATCTGGGCGGTGTCGATGTGGCGGTAGCCCAACTCGAGGCCCATCGACACCGAGTCGATGACGTGCTGGCCTTGCAGGCGGAAGGTACCCAGTCCGATGGCGGGAAGGGTCATGAACAATCTCCTTAAGTAGTGAACGGTCAAGGGAAGGCTAGGCGTGATGCCGCCGGTATCACGAGGCGGTGACACTGGTGGTCTGGCCGGCGCGGCGGTCCAGGCGGCCGCTCCAGTGGGTGATGGCGAGCGCCAGCAGTACCACCAGCGCGCCGACCCAGGGCGTGGTCATCAGGCCGGCGTGTGCCACGATCAGCCCGCCACCCCAGGCGCCGCCGGCGATGCCCAGGTTGAAGGCGGCGATGTTGAGGCCGGAGGCGACGTCCACCGCGTGCGGGGCGTGGCGTTCGGCCTGTTGCACCACGTAGAGCTGCAGGCCGGGCACGTTGCCGAAGGCCACCGCGCCCCACAGCAGCACCGTGGCCAGCGCCAGCCAGGGGTGGGGGGCGGTGAAGGTCAGCAGCAACAGCACGCCGGAGAGCAGCAGGAAGATGCGCTGCAGGGCGTGGATCGGGCCGTGGCGGTCGGCGAGGCGGCCACCCCAAATGTTGCCGATGGCGACCGAGACACCGTAGATCAGCATCACCAGGCTGACCGCGCCGGCGCTGAAGCCGGAGACCTGCTGCAGGATGGGGGCGAGGAAGGTGAAGGCGACGAAGGAGCCGCCGTAGCCGAGCGCGGTCTTGGCGTACACCATCAACAGGCGCGGCTGGCGCAGCACGCCGAGCTGTTGCAGCAGCGAGGCCGGCGGGCTGTGGCGGATGGTGGCGGGCACGAACAGCAGGCTGCCGACGAAGGCGATCACACCCAGCGCGGAGACCGCGAGGAAGGTTTCGCGCCAGCCGAAGTGCTGGCCGATGAAGGTGCCCAGCGGCACGCCGCTGACCAGCGCCACGGTGAGGCCGGTGAACATGGTGGCGATGGCGCTGGCGGCCTTGTCCTTGGGCACCAGGCCGGTGGCGATGGTGGAGCCGATGGAGAAGAACACGCCGTGCGCCAGCCCGGTCAGCACGCGGGCGATGATCAGCGAGGCATAGCCCGGTGCTTGCCAGGCCAGCAGGTTGCCGACGGTGAACAGCGCCATCAGCGCCAGCAGCAGTTGCTTGCGCGGCAGCCGGCCGGTGAGCGCGGTCAACAGCGGGGCGCCGACGGCGACGCCGAGCGCGTAGAGGCTGACCAAGAGGCCGGCCGAGGGCAGGCTGACCTTGAGGTCGGCGGCGATGGTCGGAATCAGCCCGACGATGACGAATTCGGTGGTCCCGATGGCGAAGGCGCTGATTGTCAGCGCCAAGAGGGCGATCGGCATGATGAGCACTCCGGTTGAATGAGGAGTGCAGAGTGTCGCGGCTTTACTCTTGCAGAAAAATACGGTCTGATGCAGAAGATATTTGACTGAAAGTCAACGATGAAGACCACGACCGAAGAGCTGCTGGCCTTTGTCCGTGTGGTCGATGCCGGTTCGATCACGGCGGCGGCCGAGCAGTTGGGGCAGACCACGTCCGGGGTGAGCCGGGCCTTGAGCCGGCTGGAGGGCAAGCTCGCCACCACCTTGCTCAACCGCACCACGCGCCGACTGGAGCTGACCGAGGAGGGGCGGCTGTTCCTGTCCCACGCTAGAGGCATCCTCGGCGCCATCGACGAGGCCGAGGTGCAGATGGCGATCCGCCGCGAGCGGCCGTCCGGGCGGCTGCGCGTGAACGCAGCCTCGCCGTTCATGCTGCACGCGGTGGTGCCGCTGGTGGGGGCGTTTCGTGCCCGCTACCCGGAGATCGAGCTGGAGCTGAATACCAGCGACGAGATCATCGATCTCTTGGAGCAGCGCACCGACGTGGCGATCCGCATCGGCACGTTGCAGGACTCCTCGCTGCACGCCCGGCCGCTCGGGCAGTTCCGGCTGAGGCTGGTGGCGGCGCCGGCCTATCTGGAACGGCACGGCGTGCCGCAGCAGGTCGACGAGCTGGCACGGCATGCGCTGATCGGCTTCACCGCGCCGTCGTCGCTGAACACCTGGCCGCTGCGGCGGCAGGAGTCGTCGGGCTATGTCATCACCCCGGCGCTGTCTGCATCGAGCGGCGAGACCGTGCGCCAGCTCGCGCTGGCCGGGCAGGGCATCGCCTGCCTGTCGGATTTCATGACCCGCCAGGACCGCCAGTGCGGCGAGTTGGTCGAGGTGCTGGCCGACGCCACGATCGAGACCTGGCAGGCGATCCACGCGGTGTACTACCGCAACACCGGGCTGGCGGCGCGCATTGGCTGTTTCCTGGATTTCCTGGGGCAGCAGCTGGCAGGACAGGGACGGTGAGGGCCTGGGTGCCGCCGCGTGGCCAGGCACCCGCCTTCCGTGTTTGAGTTCGTTTCGCGTCTTGCCTACACTTCGCCTGCAACGGCTGGCTGCTGCGAACGCCCCGGGGAGGGCCGCTGCGCCAGGGCCGGCGGGCCTTCCGTGGCCGGACCGGACAGCCACTTCTTTTTCGAGGCGCCTCGCATGTCGACCCAACCCTCGCGCCAGCCCGGCGCGCTGAAAATGCCCGTGGCGACGCCCGCGATACCTCGCACGGTGTGGGCGCTGGGCTTTGTCAGCCTGTTCATGGACGTGTCGTCGGAGCTGACCCACAGCCTGCTGCCGCTGTTCCTGGCCGGGACGCTCGGCGCCAGTGCGCTGACCATCGGGGTGATCGAAGGCATCGCCGAGGCGACCGCCCTGATCGTCAAGATCTTCTCCGGGGCCATCAGCGATTTCATCGGCCGGCGCAAGGGTCTGCTGCTGGCAGGCTACGGGCTGGCGGCGCTGACCAAGCCGCTGTTTCCGCTCGCCACCTCGGCCGAAACGGTGTTCGTCGCGCGCTTTCTCGACCGCATCGGCAAGGGTATCCGGGGGGCGCCGCGCGATGCGCTGGTGGCCGATATCGCGCCGGCTGAGATTCGCGGCGCCTGTTTCGGCCTGCGCCAGTCGATGGACACGGTGGGAGCGTTTCTCGGCCCCTTGCTGGCGATCGCGCTGATGGCGGCTTTCGCTGGCAATATTCCGCTGGTGTTGTGGTTCGCGGTGGCACCCGCCGCCGTGGCGGTGGCGCTGATCGTGGCCGGGGTGGACGAACCCGGGCACGGCCCGTCGGCGCATCGTTTCCGCTCGCCGATCCACTGGCGCGTGCTGCGCGAGTTTCCGGCGTCGTACTGGTGGGTGGTGGGAATCGGCGCGGTGTTCACGCTGGCCCGCTTCAGCGAGGCGTTCCTGGTGCTGCGCGCCCAGCAGTTGGGCTTGTCGGCCACCTGGGTGCCGGCGGTGATGGTGGTGATGTCGCTGGTCTACAGCCTGGCGGCCTATCCGGTGGGCCGGCTGTCGGACCGCATGAGCCGCACCGCCCTGCTGGGCGTGGGCCTGCTGTTCTTGGTGTTGGCGGACCTGGTGCTGGCCCGGGCGGGCTCGGTCGCGGGGCTGCTGGCCGGCGTGGCGCTGTGGGGGCTGCACATGGGGTTCAGTCAGGGCATCCTGGCCACGCTGGTGGCCGACACCACGCCGGGCGGGCTGAAGGGCACGGCGTTCGGCGTATTCAACCTGGTAAGTGGCGGCTGCATGTTGTTTGCCAGCGTGATCGCGGGCTGGTTGTGGCAGGTGCACGGCTCAGCCACGACCTTCTACGCCGGGGCGGTGTTCGCGCTGTCGGCCTTGCTGCTGCTGGGGGGCCGGCGTGGACGGCGGGTCCGGCCGGGGTGACTTTTCCGGTGCGGGTGCCGGGGCCGGATGGCGGCCAGGCGGGGGATAGGCGATGACATTGACCCAGTTGCTCGTGCAGTACGGTTACCTGGCGGTGTTCGTCGGGGCGCTGCTGGAAGGCGAGACCGTGCTGGTGCTGGCGGGCTTTGCCGCGCACCAGGGTTATCTGTCGTTTTTCTGGGTGGTCGCGTTCGCCTTGTGCGGCGGCACGCTCGGCGACCAGACCTTCTTTTTGCTGGGGCGGCGCTACGGTACGGCGCTGCTGGAGCGTTTCCCGGGCTGGAAGCCGGGAGCGCAGCGGGCGAGCCGGTTGCTGCAGCGGTTTCACACCGCGCTGATCATCGGCGTGCGCTTCCTGTACGGGCTGCGCGTGGTCGGGCCGATGGCGATCGGCATGAGCGGGGTGCCGGTGTGGCGTTTTGCCGTGCTCAACCTGATCGGCGCGGCGCTCTGGGCGCTGCTGGTCGCCGGTGCCGGTTTCCTGTTCGGGCACGCGCTGCAATGGCTGTTTGCCGATATCAAGCGTTACGAGGAGGGGGCGTTGCTGCTGATCGCCGCCCTGGTGGTGGCGTTCGGCCTTTGGCGCCGCCTGCGGCAGCGTTGGCGGTGAACGCAGCGGGGCAATGGAGGTCGTCGCAAGGCAATAAGTCGTCGTTTTGAGACATGTCTTGGACGAAACAAGGGCCATGATGAGGGCATGCCTACGCCTGTCCGGCCGCCGCTGGCCCGAGGGTGGTCGCGGGCGGGATGGGCGTGCGCATCTTTGCAATGCGTCCCCGCCCGGGCGGGGGCTTTGAGTTTGTATTCCTGATGACGACTTTTCCTGTACAGGCGTCGGCCGTGGGTGGCTGGCGCACCGTCTTGCGCTCGGTGGCGGCGTTGCTGCTGGGCTATACCATCCTGATGGCCGGCAACGGCCTGTTCACCACGCTGACCGCCTTGCGCCTGATCGGCAGCGGTCTGTCCACCACGCTGACCGGCCTGATCCAGTCGCTGTATTACGTCGGCTTCTTCGCCGGCACCTTCGCCTGCGGCGGCTTGATCCGCCAGGTGGGCCATCACCGCGCCTTCGCCGTGATGGCGGCGACCATCACCTGCGTGGCGCTGGCGCAGTCGCTCGGGGTCAGCCCCTGGCTGTGGGCCTTGTGCCGCCTGCTGACCGGGATGGCGCTGGTAGGCATTTTCATGGTGATGGAGAGCTGGCTCAACGGCTGCGCCGCCAACCATCTGCGCGGCCAGGTGATGTCGGTGTACATGATCACGGGCTATCTCGGCATCAGCGCCGGGCAGTGGCTACTGAACGTGCCGTTGTCGGCCAGCGGCAGCCTGTTCAGCGTGGTGGGCATCCTGTTTGCGCTGTCGGCGATTCCGGTGACGCTGACCACGCCGGGGACGCATCTGGGGGTGTCGCCCAATCTGCTCGAAACCATTCTCCGCCTGCTTGCCACGGTGCGTCAGATGGCGCGGCTGGCGCCGATCGGGCTCGGCGCAACGCTGGTGGCGGGCTGCCTGAGCGGGGCGTTCTACACCATGATCCCGGTGTTCTTCGCGCGTCACGGTTACGGCGAGGCGGACATCGCCGAGTTCATGGGCTTGTCGATGCTGGCGGCGCTGTCGCTGCAGTGGCCGGTGGGGCGCTTGTCCGACAAGGTCGACCGGCGCACGCTGCTGGCGCGGTTGTGCCTGGCCATCGGCGCCATCGCCCTGGCGATTGCGCTGAGCGGCAAGACGGCGTGGATGCTGTGGCTGATCCTGGCCTACGTCAGCGTCACCTTCACCCTGTACGGCGTCGCCAGCGCCATCGTCAACGACGTGATGCCGCCGGAGTCGCGCATCGATACCAGTTCGGTGCTGCTGCTGGCGTTTGCCGCCGGCGGCATCGCCGGCCCGCTGCTGGTGTCGCTGTTCATGGACGGACTCGGGCCGGCAGGCTATTTCTACTGTTCGGCGGTGTTGAGTTTCGGCCTGCTCGCAGCCATGGCGCGATACCGCCCGTCGCCCCGTGCCGCGTGAGCGCGCCGCTTGCCACGGGCGGAGGCGACGGCAATAATCGCGGCTCGTTGGCGAACAGGGAGACGGGCATGGTGATCGGTGAGGCGAGGGTGGAGCGGCTGGTGGTGCATCGCGTGGGCAATCCGGCGCGCGGCGAGCCGCTGCAGCTGTCGGAGCGCACCACCGCGGCCGACGACGGGGTGTCGGCGCTGATCCTCGACGGCTACCTCAAGGGCATCGTGTCGGACAAGAAGAAGTACCAGTTCGTGCACGAGTCCGACCTCAACCTCAACGAGCTCTATCACTACTCGCGCCAGTTCTTCCGCGACGAGCTGGATTTTCTCGAGCTGTCGCGGCGCATTGCGCGTCATCTCTACGCGCGCTCGCAGCATCCCAACATCAGCGCCGGCGACCTTTTGGTGGTGCTGTTTTCCGGGCTCGCCGACGGCGACGAGCCGCAGCGCGCGCTGGGGGTGTTCAAGTCGGAGATCCGCGACGATTTCCTGACCGTGATCGAGTCGGGGGCGGTGTTCGATCTCGGCCACGCCTCCGGCATCAACCCGCGCCTGATCGACAAGGGCGCGCTGCTGTTGGAGCACGGGCCGACGGTGTACGCCGTGGACCGCCTGGGCCAGCAGGCCAAGTTCTGGCTCGACGACTTCCTGCAGGCGCTGCGCGTGCCGGATACCGCCTCGCGCAGCCGCATGGTGGCCGAGGTGCTGGAACAGATCTCCGGCGAGATCGACGACCCGCTGGCGCAGGCGCGCTTCAAGGACGAATGCCTGGCGCTGTGCCAGGCGGAAGAGGCGGTGTCGGCGGGCCAGGTGAGCGAGGTGGCGGAGCGCTTCGTGCCGCGCCAGCAGGTCGACCAGGCTTTCGACAGCGCGGCCGAGTCGTACGGCTTCGCGCTCGACGACGAGGCGGCGGTGCCGGCGCAGGGCATGGCGCGGCGCCTGGAGCGCACCCTGAGCAAGGTGGGGGTGGGGCACGGCGTGAGCATGCTGCTGCCGTCCTCGCTCGGCCTGCAGAATTTCCACTCGCTGGATGACGGCGAGGGCGGGTTGACGCTGACGATCAAGCTGCGCCGCCGCGACTAGCGGCGCGCCGGGTTGGCCGAAGCCCGGCGGCCGGGGACGGTTATGTCTAGACAAGTTGGGCGCGTGCTATAGTGTCGGACATCGTTTCCTTACGCCGAGAGCGCGCCTCCATGTCCAGCACCGCTACCAAACCCGTTCCCGCCTACGCGCAAATCAAGGACTACGTCCGCCGCCAGATCGAGAGCGGCGCCTGGCCGATGGATAGCCTGATCCCGTCCGAGCACGAACTGGTCAAGCAGTTCGGGGTGTCGCGCATGACGGTGCACCGCGCGCTGCGCGAGCTGACCGCCGAGCAGGTGCTCAACCGGGTGCAGGGGGCGGGCACCTTCGTCACCGGGCAGAAGTACCAGTCGACGCTGATCGAGATCAAGAGCATCGCCGAGGAGATCAAGGGCCGCGGCGACCAGCACAGCAGCGAGGTGCTGATCCTGGAGCGCACCAGCGACACCAAGGCGCTGGCGGCGCTGGAACTGCCGGCCGACGCCTACGCCTTCCACTCGCGCATCGTGCATTTCGAGAACGGCGTGCCGATCCAGCTGGAAGACCGTTTCGTCAATCCGCGTCTGTACCCGCACTACCTCGAGCAGGACTTCCACACCATCACCCCCAACGAATACATGACGCGCGAGGCGGCACTGCAGCGCGCCGAGTACGTCATCACCGCGCGTCTGCCGGACGCCGTGGCGCGCCATCGCCTGCAGATGGAGATCGGCGACCCCTGCCTGGTGCTGCACCGCCGCACCTGGGCGCACGATCAGGTGGCGACCGACGTCATGCTGTGGCACCCGGGCTCGCGCTTCCAGTTCAGCGGGCGCTTCTGAGGCGGCTTTTCCCGTTCTGGCTGCCGGCGCACCGGCACGGCGGTGGCGCACTTGTATAGACAATAGAGCTGCGCTACACTGGCTGAACTTGTATAGACATTAGGGCGCCCTGGCGGTCGCCCGACGGGAGAAGCCAGATGAGCAAGCCGCAGCACGACGCCGGCGACACGGCGACGGTGCCGGGTCGTCGCCCTTGTTACACGCTGATCCGCCGTGCGGCGCTGGAGGCGCGGCCGTGGAAGAACGGCGGCGGGGTGACACGCGAGATCGCCGTGTTCCCCGAGGGGGCCGGCATGGACGATTTCGTCTGGCGCGTGAGCCTGGCCGACGTCGCGGCGGCCGGGCCGTTCTCGCGTTTCCCCGGCGTCGACCGCACCCTGGTGCTGCTCTCCGGCGACGGCATGGTGTTGCATCAGGACGACGGCACGGTGCACGCCCTGGCCCGTCCGCTCGATCTGGCTGCTTTTGCCGGCGAGACCCCGATCGACGCCACCCTGCCCGGCGGCGCCACGCGCGACTTCAACCTGATGCTGCGCCGCGACGCCGCCCAGGGCCGCGTCGAGGTATGGCAGGGGGCCGGCCGGCACGTGCTCGACGGCGACGTGGTGCTGCTGTTCTGCGCGCAGGGCCGGGTCGAGGTCTCTCTCGGCGATGACGCGCCGATTGCGCTCGAGGCCGACGACACCCTGCGCCTCGACGCCGGCGCCGCCGCGCTCGCCTGCCGCGTGGCAGGCGACGGCGCGCTGCTCGCCGTCAGCATCCGCCTGCTGCCGCTCACCCCTTCAGACCGTTCTTGAGGTTGGCCGATGACACTTTCCACCCACTCCCTGTTTGCCGAACGCGCGCTGCTGCCCGAGGGCTGGCGCCGTAACGTGCTGCTCTCCTGGGACGCGCACGGCCTGTTGACCGCCGTCGAGCCCGACGCGGTCCTGCCCGCCGGGGTCGAGCGCGCCGCCGGGCCGGTGATCGCCGGCATGCCGAACCTGCACTCGCACGCCTTCCAGCGCGCCATGGCGGGCTTGACCGAGTACCTCGGCCACCCGCAGGACAGCTTCTGGAGCTGGCGCAGCCTGATGTACCGTTTCGCCGCGCGGCTGACGCCGGACACGCTGGAGGCGGTGGCGCGCCAGCTCTACGTCGAGATGGCCAAGGCCGGCTACACCTCGGTGTGCGAGTTCCACTACGTGCACCACGACGCCAACGGCAAGCCCTACGCCAACCCGGCCGAGCATGGCGAGCGCCTGATCGCCGCCGCCGCCGACGCCGGCATCGGCCTCACGCTGCTGCCGGTGCTGTACCAGCAAAGCGGCTTCGGTGCCAAGCCGCCGCTGCCGGAGCAGGCACGCTTCATCGCCAGCACCGACTGGATGCTCGATCTGCTGGCTCGCCTGCGCCGCGATCATCCACAGCACGCCGGCCTGCGCTACGGCGTGGCGCCGCATTCGCTGCGCGCCGTCACGCCGGCCACGCTGGAGGCGCTGCGCAGCGGCCTGCACGGCGCCGACCCGGGCGCACCGATCCACATCCACATCGCCGAGCAGACCAAGGAGGTCGACGACTGCGTCGCCGAGCTGGGCAAGCGCCCGGTGCGCTGGCTGCTCGACAACCAGCCGCTCGACGAGCGCTGGTGCCTGGTGCACGCCACCCACATGACGCCGGACGAAACCGCCGACTTGGCGGCGAGCGGCGCGGTGGCCGGTATCTGCCCGACCACCGAGGCCAACCTCGGCGACGGCATCTTCGACGGCGTGGCCTACCTCGCCGCCGGCGGTCACTGGGGCATCGGCTCGGACAGCCACGTCAGCGTGTCGCTGGTCGAGGAACTGCGCCTCTTGGAATACAGCCAGCGCCTGCGCGACCGGCGCCGCAACGCGCTCGCCAGCGCCGACGCCCCGCTGGTGGCGGACCGGCTCTACGCCCAGGCGGTGGCCGGCGGCGCGCAGGCGACCGGGCGGCCGGTGGCCGGTCTGGCGCCGGGGCAGCGTGCCGACCTGCTGGTGCTCGACGCCGAGCACCCCAACCTGGCGCAGCGCGCGGAGTCGCAGCTGTTGGCCGGGCTGGTGTTCTGCCAGCACGGCGAGACGCCGATCCGCGACGTCTATGCCGGCGGGCGGCGCATCGTCGCCGAGCGGCGCCACGTTTCCGAGGCGGCCGCGGCGCGGGGCTATCAGGAAGCCCTGGCCGAACTGCTGGGCTGATCCTCAACCATTTGGGACGGAATTCGAATAATGGATACCCCGATCTACACCCTGCAGCGCGGCAGCGCGCCGCTGCTGATCTCGATGCCGCACGTCGGCACCGAGCTGCCGGCCGAACTCGCCGGGCGCCTGGCGCCGGTGGCGGCCGAGCTGGACGACACCGACTGGCACCTGCCGCGGCTGTACGACTTCGCCGCCGCGCTGGGCGCGTCGATCCTGATCCCGCGCTACTCGCGCTACGTCGTCGATCTCAACCGCCCGCCGGACAACGCCAACCTCTACCCGGGGCAGGACACCACCGGGCTGTGCCCGGTCGACACCTTCGCCAAGGTGCCGCTGTACCGCGCCGGCGAAGAGCCGGACAGCGCCGAGATCGAGCGCCGCGTCGAGCGCTACTGGCGGCCCTACCATCAGGCGCTGCAGGACGAACTGGCACGCATCCAGGCCGAGCATGGCGTGGCGCTGTTGTGGGAGGCGCACTCGATCCGCTCCGAGGTGCCGCGCTTCTTCGAGGGCCGCCTGCCCGACTTCAACCTGGGCAGCGCCGGCGGCGCCTCGTGCGGCGCGGGCCTGGGCGAACGCCTGCTGGCGGTGGCGCAGGGTTTCCCGGCCTACAGCGCGGTGCTGAACGGCCGCTTCAAGGGCGGCTACATCACCCGCGCCTACGGCCAGCCGGGCGACGACGTGCACGCGATCCAGCTCGAGCTGTCGCTCGCCACCTACATGGAAGAGCAGGCGCCGTACGCCTACGACGAGACACGGGCGGCACGGGTGCAGCCGGTGCTGCGCGCGCTGCTGGCGAGCCTGTTGCAGTGGGCGGATCAGCCGGCCTGAGCACGTGTGAATCAATCGGCTGCGCGTCCCTGGTCGGGGCGCATGCGCTGCCCTGTACGGGTGAGTCTCCGGTGGAGATTCGCTCGGCCATGATCCTCATGTACGCCCTGTCCATTGCGGTTGCTGCGCTGCTCTTTTCCCCGCCGAGGGCCGCGCGCGGCGAGTTGTTCCACCCGCGCTGATGCCTTGGCCGCCGCGGCGGCCACGTTCCCGATGCCGTAACGGTTCTCCTCGGCGCGCTTGTCAGGCAGACTAGCGTCTATCCGCCATCGCTACGCCGTTCGCCTGATGAATCCCTCGCTGTCCGTCCGCCATTACCTGCCCGAAACGCAGGCTCACAGCCACGACCACGCCCAACTGGTGTTCGGGCTGGACGGCGCGCTGCAGGTGGACGTGGAAGGACGCGGCGGGCGCATCGCGGCGCAGCAGCTGGCGGTGATTCCCTCCGCCTGCCGTCACGCCTTCGCCGGCGACGGCGCCAGCTCCTGCCTGGTGCTGGATGTCCCCGCCGATGCCGACGCGCTGGCGCGCCTGCTGGGCAGCGGTGCCGACGCCGCGCGCCGCCTGCTCGACACCCCGGGAACGCGGGCGCTGACGCCGGCGCTGGGGGCGCTGGTGAGCGGGCTGGCGGCCTTGCCGTCGCTCGACGACCAGGCCATCGGCCGCCACGGCGCCGCCCTGCTGCTGGCCGGGCTGGCCCAGCCCCAGCCGGCGCTGGCCTTGCCGGGCCTGCCGCTGGCCAGGCTCGACGCCTTCATCGACCGCCATTGCGGCCATCCGCTGCAGGTGCGCGACCTGGCCGAGCAGGCGGGGCTGGCGCCGTCGCGCTTCCACGAACGCTTCCTCGCCGAGACCGGGCTGCGCCCGATGGAGTACGTGCGCCGGCGCCGCCTGCGGTTGGCGCGCCTGCTGCTCACCACCACCGCGCTGCCGGTGGGCGAGGTGGCGGCGCGCACCGGCTACGCCTCGCAGAGCGCCTTCACCAGCGCGCTGGTGCGCGAGTACGGCGAGACCCCGAGCATGCTGCGCCGTGCCGCGCGGGCGGAGTCGCGCGCCAAGCCGGCGTAGCCCCGCGACAGATTTTTTCTCTTTCCTTCACTACACTGCCGGACGTAATGGGGCCGAGCGCGTGCGCGCGCCGGGCCGCAACGGACCAACGGGAGTGATGGTGATTCAAGGTGTGCTGTACGGCCTCGCGGCCGGCGCCCTGTGGGGCATGGTGTTTCTGGCGCCGCGCGCGCTGTCGGCGTTCTCGCCGCTGGAGCTGGCCTCGTGCCGCTACCTGAGCTACGGCGTGGTGTCGTGGCTGATGCTGTGGCCGGTGTGGCGCAGCGTGCGCGGGAAACTGCAGCGCGAGGACTGGCTGGCGCTGCTGCGCCTCTCGCTGATCGGCAACATCATCTATTACGTGCTGTTGATCAGCGCGGTGCAACTGGTCGGCATCGCGCCGACCTCGCTCATCATCGGCGTGCTGCCGGTGCTGACCACCTTGATCGGCAGCCGCGAGCACGGCGCCTTGCGCCTCTCCGCGCTGGTCTGGCCGCTGGCGCTGATCATGGCGGGGGTGGCGGCGATCAACCTCGACGTGTTCCTCTACGCGCCGGACCCGGCCCACGGCGGCGCCGGCTGGCTGGTCAAGCTCGGCGGTCTCGCCTGCGCCGTCGCCGCCCTGGTGTCGTGGACCTGGTACGCGGTGGCCAATGCGCGCTACCTGCGCCGCCACCCGCGCTTCAACAGCCACGAGTGGTCGTTGCTGACCGGGGTGTGCACCGGCGCGCTGGCGCTGCTGCTGGCGTTGCCGGCGGGCTGGCTGGCGTTGTCGGTGCCGGCGGCGCCCGGGCGCGACTGGGGACTGTTCGCCGGCATCACGGTGGCGGTGGCGCTGGGGGCCTCGGTGCTCGGCACCGGCTTCTGGAACGCCGCCAGCCGCCGCCTGCCGCTCACCCTGAGCGGCCAGCTGATCGTGTTCGAGACGCTGTTCGCGCTGTTCTACGGCTTCCTCTACGAGTGGCGCTGGCCGCGCCCGTTCGAGGGACTGGCGATGCTGCTGCTGTTGGGCGGGGTGCTGTGGTCGTCGTGGCTGCACCTGCAGCCGGCGGAGCCCCTGGCCGACGAGATGCCGGTGTGAGAACCTGCTTTCAACGTGACTGCGCGGTCGTGATCTCGGGTTGGGTGGACTGCGTGCAAATCTTCGATTTGCTCAGCGATCTGGAATCCTCATGGACTCCGTGTCCATTCCGGTTCCTGCGCTCCAGCCGCCCCTCGCTGACGACCGCTCGTTACACGTTGAAAGCAGGTGCTGAACGGTCAATGCTATTCAGCAAATAGAGCTTCCTTAACCGAGGCGGTCGTAGCCCGGATGGCCGGGCGGCACCAGCTCGGCGGCGAGGAAGTCGATGAAGGCGCGCACCGCCGGCACCAGCCCGCGCCGGCTCGGGAACACCGCGTGCAGGATGCCGCCGGGGATGATGTAGTCCGGCAGCAGCCGGACCAGCCGGCCCGCCGCGAGCGCGGCATGGCACAGCTGCACCGGCAGTTGCGCCACGCCCAGCCCGGCTTCGGCGGCCTCGGTCAGCACCATCAGATCGTCGGTGATCAGGCGCGGCTGCTCGATCTGCACGCTGTAGTCGTGGCCGACCGCGTCGAGCAGGGCGAGATGGCCGCGCCCGTCCGGCCAGTTCATCGACAGCGCCGGCAGCCGCGCCACCTCGGCCGGGCTCGCCGGGGTGCCGTATTGCTGCAGCAGCGCCGGGCTCGCCACCAGCACCTGGCGCGCGATGCCGAGCCGGCGCGCCACCAGGCTGGCGCTGTCCTCGATCACGCTGCGCACCCGGATCGCCACGTCGATGCCGTCCTCGATCAGGTCGACGCGGCGGTTGGTCGCCTCCAAGAGCAGCCGTACCTGCGGGTGCTGCTGCATGAAACGCGGCAGCAGCGGACCCAGCTCGGTCTTGGCCAGCAGCTCCGGACAGCTCACCCGGATCAGGCCGCGTGCCTCGGCGGTGACGCGCGAGACGCTCTCTTCGGCTGCGTCGGCTTCGGCCAACATGGCCTGGCAGTGGTCGTAGAAACTGGCGCCGACCTCGGTCAGCGCTAGCTTGCGCGTAGTGCGCTGCAGCAAGCGCACCCCGAGCTGTTCCTCCAGCCCGGCCACGCGCCGCGACAGGCGCGACTTGGGAATCCCCAGCACGCGGGAGGCGGCGTTGAAGCCACCGTGTTCGACTACCTTGGCGAAGAACAGCAGGTCGTTGAGATCGCGCATGACGATTGTCCTATGAGTGGAACAATGCTTCTTATTTTAGCCGTCTAGTGGCGATTGGCGATAAAACCTACCATGCACCTGTACCCACTTTTTACAGGAGCACCACCATGAAACTGCTTCACCTCGATTCCAGCATCCTCGCCGGCAACTCCGTTTCGCGTCAGCTGACCGCCGCCCTGGTCGACAACGTGCGTCGCCAGCACCCGGCCATCGAAGTCAGCTACCGTGACCTGGCTGGTAGCTCGATCGCCCACCTGTCCGGCGAGATCATCGGCGCCAACTTCACCCCGGAAGCCGACTGGAACGCCACCCAGCGCAGCGAGAAGGCGCTGTCGGAAGAGCTGATCGCCGAGTTCCTGGCCGCCGACGTGATCGTGATCGGCGCACCGATGTACAACTTCTCGATCCCGTCGCAGCTCAAGGCCTGGATCGACCGCGTCGCCGTGGCCGGCCGCACCTTCAAGTACGGCGAGAATGGCCCGGTCGGTCTCGCCGGCGGCAAGAAGGTGCTGATCGCCTCCAGCCGCGGCGGTGTCTACTCCACCGAACAGGGTCGCCTGATGGACTTCCAGGAAGACTACCTGAAGACCGTGCTGGGCTTCCTCGGCATCACCGACATCGAGTTCGTGCGTGCCGAAGCGGTCAACATGGGCGAAGACAAGCGCGCCACCGCGATTCATGCGGCGAAGTCGGCGATTGCGGCCATCGCGGTGTAACCCATCCCATTAGGCGGCTGTGCCTGTGCATCTTGAGCGCCGGCAGTGCTCTGCGCGAGGGATTCGCTCAGCCATGATCCTCATGTACTCCATGTACATTCCGGTTCCTGCGCGCTGGCGGCGCTCAACCTGCTTTGGCTCGCTCGCCTACTGGGACAGGTTCTCTTGTTTGCTATTGTTGGCAAGATCACCAAAGGGGCTTCGGCCCCTTTTTTCATGCTGTCTTCCCGCCCCTGTCCGCGCTAGCATTCAGGGGAGAGGAGGGCGTGGCATGGATATCCTGGCGCTGATCGGAGAACAAAGGTTGGCCGAAGCGGCGGAGAAGGGCGAGCTGAGCCACCTGGCGGGCGAGGGGCAGCCGCTGCCGGAGGACGACATCAGCCCGCTGGTGCCGCCCGAGCAGCGCATGGCCTGGCGCATCCTGAAGAACGCCGGCTACCTGCCGCCGGAGCTGGCGGCGCGGCGCGAGGCGGTGGAACTGGCGCTGACGCTGGACGGCGCCGAGGGCGAGGTGCTCGCGCGCGGACTGAAGCGCCTAGCGCTGCTCAACCAGCGCCTGAGCGACGCCGGCTTGCCGACCGTGAGCGCGGACGGCGCCTACGGCGCCAAGCTCTTGCGCCGGCTAGAGCGCTGACGGGACGAACGGCGCTGCCGCAGCGGCCCGCCGTTTGTTACGATGGAGGTTTGCTAGCCATCCATCCCGTCATCCCGGACCCGCCATGAGTCAATACTGGAGTGCCACCGTTTCCCGCCTGACGCCGTACACCCCCGGCGAACAGCCGCAGCACCAGCGCCTGATCAAGCTCAACACCAACGAAAACCCCTACCCGCCGTCGCCGCGCGCCATCGAGGCGATGGGGCGCGAGCTGGGCGCGTCGCTGCGCCTCTATCCCAACCCGGACGCCACGCCGCTCAAGGCCGCCATCGCGCGCCGCCACGGCCTGACCCCAGCCCACGTGTTCGTCGGCAACGGCTCGGACGAGGTGTTGGCGCACGCCTTCTGCGCGCTGCTCAAGCACGAGCTGCCGATCCTGTTCCCGGACATCAGCTACAGCTTCTACCCGACCTACTGCAAGCTCTACGACGTCGACTACCGCACCGTGCCGCTGGCCGAGGACTTCAGCCTGCGGATCGACGACTACTTCGTGCCGTGCGGCGGCATCGTTTTCCCCAACCCCAACGCCCCGACCGGCCGCCTGCTGGCGCTGGACGCGATCGAAACGCTGCTGGCGGCGCAGCCGCAGCGCGTGGTGGTGGTGGACGAGGCCTACATCGACTTCGGCGGCGACAGCGCCATCGCGCTGGTGGAGCGCCATCCCAACCTGCTGGTGGTGCAGACCCTGTCCAAGTCGCGCTCGCTGGCCGGGCTGCGCGTCGGCTTCGCGGTGGGCCACCCGGCGCTGATCGACGCGCTGGAGCGGGTCAAGAACAGCTTCAACTCCTACCCGCTCGACCGCATGGCGATCGTCGGCGCCACCGCCGCGATCGAGGACGAGGAACATTTCGACAGCACGCGCCGCGCCGTGATGGCGAGCCGCGCGGCGCTGACGGCGGGGCTGGCAGCGCTCGGCTTCGAGGTGCTGCCGTCGGCCGCCAACTTCGTGTTCGCGCGCCACCCCGGCCACGACGCCGCCACCCTGGCCGCCGCGCTGCGCGGCGAGGGCATCATCGTGCGCCACTTCAACGCGCCGCGCATCGCGCAGTTCCTGCGCATCACCGTCGGCACCGACGCCGAGTGCCAGGCGCTGCTGGAATCGCTGCGCGCCAAGCTGGGCTGAGGCCGTCGTCCTTCGTTGCCGCCGGACAGCAGCATGGCCGCCGTCGCGTGAGCGAGGGCGGCCATGTCGTTTCTGGAGGTTGCCGAGATCGGCGGGCTAGCGCCGCGGCGGCAGCGGCCGGCTGGCGCCGACCACGCCCGCCACGATCAGCGCCATGCCGAGCAGCGAGCCCGCGCCCGGCATTTCGCCGAACAGCGGCAGCGCCAGCAGCGAGGCCAGCACCGGGGTCAGCGCACCGGCCGCGGCGGCGGTGTCGGCGCCGAGGCGCGAGATGGCGATGGCGTAGCACAGCGTCGAGACCAGCCCCACCCCCAGCCCCTGGATCAGCCCCTGCAGCGCCAGCTGGCTCGCCGGGAGGGTCAGCAGCCCGAGCGGGGGATGCAGCAGCAGCCACGGCAGCAGCAGCGCCAGCGAGCCGGTCGAGATCAGCGCCGCGCCTTCCAGCGGCGACAGCCCGGAGCGGCGCAGCGCCAGCGTGTAGTTGGCCCACATCAGGCTGCCCAGCAGGAACAGCGCGTAACCCCGGCCCAACTCGCCCTGGCCGTGGTTGAGCGTCATCAGCACCAGCACCCCGGCGCCGATCAGCAGCAAGGCCGGCAGCCGCGCCGCTGGCGGGCGCTGGCGATAGAGCAGCGCGCCCAGCACGGCGACCAGCAGCGGCAGGGTGCCGGGAATCAGCGTGCTGCCGTCGGCCACCGGGGCGTGGCGCATGCCGAGGCCGGCGATCAGGAAGTAGGGCAGCCCGGCCCCCACCAGGATCGACGCCAGCAGCGGCCACGGCACCGCCGCGATGCGGCGCCAGCGCCGCACCAGCAGCGGCAGGAAGCCGAGCCCGGCCGGGGCGAAGCGGATCAGCGCCAGTTCCTCGGGGCGCAGCTGGGCACGCGCGCCGGCACGCAGCGACACGAAGAAGCTGGACCAGATCAGCACGGTCACCGCCAGCGCGGCGAGGCCGGCGACGAGGCCGGAACGTGGGGCGGCGGTGGGCAGGACGAGGGTGGCGGCGGACATGGCACGGCTCCGGAAGGGGAATAAGCCGATTATCGGCGCGCCAGCGGAGGGTTATCCGGCAATATGCGACAAGGTTGGCGTATTTATTGGTGGAAGTCGGCGTAAAAAACGCTATAGTTGGTCGATTCGACCAATTGGGGCATGGCCATGGACCGCATCGACCGGCAACTGCTGGAACTGCTGCAACGCGAGGGGCGGCTCAGCACCGCCGAACTGGCCGAGCGCGTGGCGCTGTCGCCGACCCCGGTGGCGCGCCGGCTCAAGCGGCTGGAGGAGGACGGCATCATCAGCGGCTACCGCGCGGTGCTGGACCGCCGCCGCCTCAAGCTCGCCACCACGGTGTTCGTCAGCGTGCGCCTGATGCACCACCGCGAGGATGCCTCGCGCCTGTTCGAGGAGGCGCTGTCGCTGATGGACGAGGTGATCAGCTGCCACGTGGTGTCGGGCGCCTACGATTACCTGCTGGAAGTGGTGGTGCCGGACCTGCCGGGCTACGAGCGCGTGGTGCGCAAGCTGCAGACGCTGAGCATGGTGCAGGACATGACCAGCAACTTCGCCATCCGCCCGGTCAAGACCGGCGCGCCGCTGCCGCTCGACGCGCTGGAGTGAGAGGGGATTACAGCCAGTCGCGCGCCGGCAAAAACTTCTCGTACAGCTCCGCTTCGGGCGAGCCCGCTTCGGGCTGGTAGCCGTATTCCCAGCGCACCAGCGGCGGCATCGACATCAGGATCGACTCGGTGCGCCCGCCCGACTGCAGGCCGAACAGCGTGCCGCGGTCCCACACCAGGTTGAACTCGACGTAGCGCCCGCGCCGGTAGAGCTGGAACTGGCGCTCGCGCTCGCCCCACGGCGTGTCCTTGCGCCGCGCCACGATCGGCAGGTAGGCGTCGAGGTAGCCGTTGCCCACCGCCTGCAGGAAGGCGAAGCTCTGTTCGAAGCCCCAGGCGTTGAGGTCGTCGAAGAACAGGCCGCCGACGCCGCGCGCCTCGTGGCGGTGCTTGAGGAAGAAGTACTCGTCGCACCACTGCTTGTACCTTGGATAGACCTCGGCGCCGAACGGCTGGCACAGGTCGTGCGCCACGTGGTGCCAGTGGCGCGCATCCTCCTCGAAGCCGTAGAACGGCGTCAGGTCGAAGCCGCCGCCGAACCACCACACCGGCGCCTCGCCTTCCTTCTCGGCGATGAAGAAGCGCACGTTGGCGTGGCTGGTGGGGACGTAGGGGTTCTCCGGATGCACCACCAGCGACACGCCCATCGCCTCCCAGCGCCGTCCCGCCAGCTCCGGACGGTGCGCAGTGGCCGAGGGCGGCAGGGTGTCGCCGGTGACGTGCGAGAAGTTGACGCCGGCCTGCTCGAACACCGCGCCGCCGGTCAGCACGCGGCTCCTGCCGCCGCCGCCCTGCTCGCGCTGCCAGCTGTCCTCGACGAACGACGCGCCGCCGTCGGCCGTTTGCAGCGCGGTGCAGATGCGGTCCTGCAGGTCGGTGAGGAAGGCGTGCACCACCGTAGAGGAAAAGTGACTCATTCGCGGTATCCTAGCGTGATCGTTAGCGCGGCATTGTAACCGACAGCGCCGCCCGGCAAGGAGCATTCATGATCACGTTGTATACCTGGGGCACGCCCAATGGAAGAAAAGTCTCGATCCTGCTGGAAGAGCTGGGTCTGGGCTACCGGGTGGAGCCGATCGACATCGGCCAGGGCGACCAGTTCTCCCCGGCCTTCCTGGCGGTCAACCCCAACGGCAAGATCCCGGCCATCGTCGACAGCAACGGCCCGGAAGGCGGTCCGATCACCGTGTTCGAGTCCGGCGCCATCATGATCTACCTGGCGGAGAAGCACGGCCGCTTCCTGCCCGCCTCGGGCTTTGCGCGCTACCAGGCGCTGCAGTGGCTGATGTTCCAGATGGGCGGCTTCGGGCCGATGCTGGGGCAGACCCACCACTTCTTGCGCTACGCCCCGGAAAAGGTGCCGTATGCCATGGAGCGCTACCACAAGGAAACCCAGCGCCTGTACGGCGTGCTGGACGCCAGGCTGGCTGAAACTCCCTACGTCGCCGGCGACTACAGCATCGCCGACATGGCGCTCTACCCCTGGGCGGCGCGCCACGAGTGGCACGACATCGATCTTTCCGCCTATCCCCACGTCGAGCGCTGGTACCACGAGATCGGGGCGCGGCCGGCGGTGATACGCGGCATGGCGGTGCCGGGCTGAGCCTGTCTCATTAGGCGGCTGCGCCTTCACATCTTGAGTGCCGGCGGTGCTCTGAGCGTGCGAATCTATCGCTGAGCCAATCGAAGATTGGCACGCAGAGATTCGCTCAGCCATGATCCTCATGGACTCCGTGTCCATTCCGGTTCCTGTGTTCCGGCGGCACTCAACCTGTTTCGGCTCGCTCGCCTACTGGAATAGGCTCACTTCAGCAACACACCCACCCCGGCGTTCACCAGCGCGCCGCCGACGATCAGCCAGCCGCACAGGCACGCCGCCAGCCCGAGCGGGGCGAGGCCGGCACGGCGGATCGCCGACACCTGGGTGTGCAGTCCCAGCGCGCCCATCGCTGCCGCCAGCAGCAGGGTATCGAGCTGCAGCAGCCCGGCACGCCAGGAGGACGGCAGCCAGCCCAGCGAGTTGACGCCGGCCAGCACGACGAAACCCAGCGCGAACCACGGAATGGTGAGGCGACGCGCGTTGTCGCCGCTGGTGCCGCGTTCGCGCCGTGCCTGGAACGCCGACAGCAGCAGCAGGAACGGCGCCAGCATCATCACCCGCATCATCTTGGCGATCACCGCCACCTCGGCCGCCTGCTCGCTCACCGCGCGACCGGCCGCCACCACCTGCGCCACCTCGTGCAGCGTCGAGCCGGCGAACAGCCCGAAATGCCGGCTATCCAGGCCGTGCAGCCCGGCCGCCTGGGCCAGCGCGTAGAGCCCGGGGTAGAGGAACATGCCCAGCGTGCCGAACACCACCACGGTGGCCACCGCCACCGCCACCTTCTCGGCCCCGCCGCGCGCCACCGGCTCGGTGGCCAGCACCGCCGCCGCACCGCAGATGGCGCTGCCGGCGCCGATCAGCATGGCGCTGTCGCGCTCCAGTCCGAACCAGCGCGGGCCGAGCCAGCACGCCAGCAGGAAGGTGCTGGAGAGCATCACGACGTCGATCAGGACGCCGGCCGGGCCGACCGCGGCGATGTCCTGCAGCGTCAGGCGCAGCCCGAACAGCACGATGCCCAGGCGCAGCAGGCGCTGCTTGGCGAGCTGCACGCCGCTGTCGCAGCGCGGCGCCAGCATCGGGTAGACGCTGTTGCCCAGGGCGATGCCGCCGACGATGGCGAGCGTCAGCGCCGACAGGCCGAGCTGTTGCAGTGCCGGGAGGGTAGCCAGGAGTAGTGCCGCTGTCGCCAGCAGCAGGGTCAGTGCCAGGCCGGGCAGCGTCTTTCGGATGTATGGAATAAACATAGCGTCAAATGGAATAAGTGGGGGTGACGCCACGATAGCGCTCGGCAATTCAGTGGTAAAACGGATAAAATTACTGATATCAATTAGTAAAACCGATTAAGAAGGCGCGACCATGACGCTCAAACTCACCCTGCGCGAACTGGCGGTGTTCGTCGCCGTGGCGGACTGCGCCACCGTGACGCGCGCCGCCGATACCCTGGCGATGACCCAATCGGCCGCCAGCCAGGCGCTGGCATCGCTGGAGAGCGGGCTGGCGGCGGCGCTGTTCGACCGCGTCGGCCGACGCCTGCTGCTCAACGAGCACGGCCGGCTGCTGCTGCCGCGGGCGCGCGCCCTGCTCGATCAGGCGCAGGAGCTGCAGGGGCTGTTCAGCGGCGGCGCCATCGACCTGCGCCTGGGCGCCAGCACCACGGTGGCCAATTACCTGCTGCCGGAGCGCATCGCCGCGTTCCGCCTGGCCCACCCGCAGGCGCGGGTCGAGCTGGAGGTGGCCAATACCCGCGACATCGTCGACGCGGTGGCGGCGTTCCGCGTCGACGCCGGCTTCATCGAGGGGCCGTGCCACCATCCCGAGCTGGTGGTGACGCCGTGGCTGGACGACGAGCTGGTGCCGTTCTGCGCCGCCGCGCATCCACTGGCGGGGCGAGAGCTGACGCTGGAGGAGCTGGCGGCGGCGCCGTGGCTGCTGCGCGAGCCCGGCTCCGGCACGCGCGAGGAGGTGGAGCGGCTGCTGTTGGCGCAGCTGGGCCGCGTCAACCTGGTGATGGAGCTGGGCAACTCCGAGGCGCTCAAGCGCGCGGTGGCGGCCGGGCTCGGCGTGAGCTGCCTGTCGCGGCGCGTGATCGACGACCTGCTGCGGGGCGGCAGCGTGGTGGAACTCGACACCGCCTTGCCGCGCCTGATGCGCCGCTTCCACCGCATCGTGCACCGCGACAAGACCCTCACCCAGGGCCTCAGCCAGTTCCTCGACATGGCGGGCGACTGAGCCCCCGCTTGGCCAACCTTCGCACTCCCCGGGCCGTCCCGCACGGGTCATTCCGCCCGGTTGCGGCGCCGACCTGACAGAGTGTTAGGCCGGCTTGTCGCTTTGCCTGAAAAACCCCGTTAAATCAGCCGATTAGCAAGCTGTGCGCGAGCGTTCGGATGCCTAGAATTTCCCTGCGGTTCCACTAACTCGACGGGGAAATACGATGCAATTGAATCTGGCATTAATCGGCTACGGCGGCGTCAACCAGGGTCTGGTCGACGTGCTCCGGCAGAAGCAGGCGCGGCTGCAACGGCAGCACGACCTGACGCTCAACATCGTCGCGGTGACCGACCTGCGCGGCGGCCTGGTGTGGAACCGCGGCGGGCTGGATCTCGCTGCGCTGGCCGCGGTGCCGGCCAACGGCTTCTCGTTCCGCGAGCTGGCCGGCAGCGACGGCGGCTACCATCCCGAACTCACCCTGGAGCGCACGCTCGAGCTGCTGGCCGCCGACTTCATCGACGTGGTGGTGGAAGCCACCTTCACCGACCCCGCCAGCGGTGAGCCGGCGCTGACGCACTGCAAGGCCGCGCTGGCACACGGCAAGCACGTCGTCACCACCAACAAAGGCCCCATTGCGCTGGCGCTCTCCACGCTGCAGCAGCTCGCCGAGTCCGGCCGCGCCCGCCTCAAGTACGAAGGCGCGGTGATGAGCGGCACGCCGGTGCTGCGCCAGCTCTCCACCACGCTGCGCGGCTGCGACTTCAACGGTTTCGCCGGCATCCTCAACGGCACCTCCAATTTCGTGCTGGGCCAGGTCGAGCAGGGGCGCTCGATGGCCGAGGCGATCCGCGAGGCGCAACGGCTGGGCTACGCCGAGGCCAACCCGGCGGCCGACATCGATGGCCACGACGTGCAGCTCAAGGTCACCATCCTCGCCAACGCGCTGTGGGACGCCCGCCTGCAGCCGGGCGACGTGCCGTGCCGGGGCATCACCCAGCTGTCCGAGGACGACATCCGCGCCGCGCGCGCCGAGGGTGGCGCCTGGAAACTGATCGGCCAGGCCACGCGCCAGGCCGACGGCCGCCTCGCCGCCAGCGTCGCGCCGCAGCGCCTGCCCGCCGGCCATCCCTTGCTGGCCGCCACCGGCGCCACCAACGCCATCGCCTTCGACACCGACCTGCTGGGCCGGGTGACGATCAGCGGCCCGGGCGCCGGCCGCGTCGAAACCGCCTTCGCCATCCTGTCCGATCTGATCGAGCTCGCCGACGAGCTCGCCATCCCGCACAAGGAGTGACCATGGACCGCGCAGAACCCCCGATCATGGCCGCCACGCGTCAGCCGGCGCTGGCGGTGTACGCCAAGTTCGACGGCGCGCCGCTGGGCGAGGTGGCGCTCACCCCGGCCGAGGCCGCCGACGCCATCGTGGCGCGCGCCGAAGCCGGACGCCACGCCGCGCGCGCGCTGCCGCGCCACGAGCGTGCCCGCCTGCTCGGCGCCGTGGCCGACGAGGTCGAGCAGCACGCCGAGGAGTTCGCCCGCACCATCGCGCTGGAAGCCGGCAAGGTGATGCGCCAGGCGCGCAAGGAAGTGGCGCGCTGCGTCAACACGCTGCGGCTGTCGGCCGAGGAGGCCAAGCGCCTCGCCGGCGAAGTCATCCCGTTCAGCGCCTACCCCGGCTCGGAGAACCGCAGCGGCCATTACACGCTGGAGCCGCTCGGCGTGATCCTCGCCATCACGCCGTTCAACGACCCGCTCAACCTGGTGGCGCACAAGCTCGGCCCGGCGCTGGCCGCCGGCAACGCGGTGATCCTCAAGCCGTCGAAACTGGCGCCGCTGTCGGCGCAACGGCTGGTCGAGGCGTTCTGGCGCGCCGGCTTGCCGCGCCAGGCGCTGCAGATTGTGCACGGCGAGCGCGCGCTGGTGGAGCGCCTGGTGGCCGACCGCCGCATCCGCATGATCTCGTTCACCGGCGGCCCGGAAACCGGCGAGGCCATCATGCGCCAGGCCGGGCTGAAGAAGATGGCGATGGACCTCGGCGGCAACGCCCCGGTCATCGTTACCGCCGACGCCGACCTCGACGACGCCGTGGCGAGCTGCGTCTCCGGCGCGTTCTGGGCCGCCGGGCAGAACTGCATCGGCACCCAGCGCATCCTGGTCGCCGCCGCGATCTACCCGCCGTTCGTGGAGCGCTTCGCGCTCGCCACCGGGCGCCTGCGCGTCGGCAACCCGCTCGACGAGGAGGCCGACATGGGGCCGATGATCAGCGAGGCCGAGGCGCGGCGCATCGAGGGCTGGGTCGAGGAGGCGGTCGGGCAGGGCGCGCGCGTGCTCACCGGGCACCGCCGCGACGGCGCGCTGTACGCCCCCACGGTGCTGCTCGACGTGCCGCGCACGGCGCGCGTGTGGCGCGACGAGGTATTCGCCCCGGTGGTGTCGATCGTGCCGTTCTCCGACCTCGATCAGGCGGTGGCGCTCGCCAACGACTCGGAAAGCAGCCTGCACGCCGGGGTGTTCAGCCGCGATCTCGACACCGCGCTGACGTTGGCCGAAGCGCTCGAGGCCGGCGGCGTGATGATCAACGACTCCTCCGACTACCGCTTCGACGGCATGCCGTTCGGCGGCGCCAAGTACGGCAGCCTGGGGCGCGAAGGGGTGCGCTTCGCGGTGCACGAGATGTCGCAGCCCAAGGTGTTCTGCCTGCGCCGCCAGCCGGCGCCCCGTTCCTGAACCCGCGCCGCACCGCCGGAGGGCGGCGGCGCGGCATCCACAAGGAGTACGCGATGAGCGACGGCAACAGCCGCGAGGTGCTGCGGGTCGAGGACCTGCACAAATCCTTCGGCGGCATCGAAATCCTCAAGGGCATCACGCTGGCGGCCAAGCCGCACGACGTGATCAGCATCCTGGGCAGCAGCGGTTCCGGGAAGAGCACCTTCCTGCGCTGCATCAACTTCCTGGAAACCCCGGACTGCGGCCGCATCAGCGTCAACGGCGAGCAGATCCGCCTGCGCCAGGACGGCAAGCGCGGCGCCTTCGTCGCCGAGGACCCGGCGCAGATCGTCAAGATGCGCCGCAAGCTGGCGATGGTGTTCCAGCAGTTCAACCTGTGGGCGCACATGACGGTGCTGCAGAACGTGATGTTCGCGCCGATGCGCGTGCTGAAGATCGACAAGAAGGACGCCGAGCTCACCGCGCTGGCGATGCTGGAGAAGGTCGGCCTGGCGGAAAAGCGCCACCACTACCCGAGCCAGCTCTCCGGCGGCCAGCAGCAGCGCGTCGCCATCGCCCGCGCGCTGGCCATGGAGCCCGACGTGATGCTGTTCGACGAGCCGACCTCGGCGCTCGACCCGGAGCTGGTGGGCGAGGTGCTGAAGGTGATGCGCGCGCTGGCCGAGGACGGCCGCACCATGCTGGTGGTCACGCACGAGATGGGTTTCGCGCGCGAAGTGGCGAGCCGCGTGGTGTTCCTGCATCAGGGCCGGGTGGAGGAGGACGGCCCGCCGCACGAGGTGTTTACCAGCCAGAAGTCGCCTCGTTTCCAGAAGTTCCTGTCCAGCATGTCCAACAAGTAAAACATCCGGAGAAATAGACCATGAAACGTATCGTTCAAGCCTTGCTCATCGGCGCCGCCGTCGCCACTTCCAGCGCCCACGCCGAGGACGTCGTCCGCATCGGCACGCTGGCCGATTACGCCCCGTTCGAATACCGCGACCCGAGCGGCCAGCTCAAGGGCATGGAGATCGAACTGGGCCAGCAGATGTGCCAGCACATGCGGGTCAAGTGCCAGTGGGTGACCATGGACTTCGACGCGCTGATTCCGGCGCTCAAGGCGCACAAGATCGACGCCGCGCTGGCGCAGATGTCGGTCAACCCGGAGCGCCTCAAGACCGTCGACTTCAGCCGCATCTTCACCATCGCCCCGGTGCAGTACGTCGCCAAGGGCCTCACCGGCATCAGCGACAACCCGGCTTCGCTGCGCGGCAAGACGGTGGGGGTGCAAAGCGGCTCGATCCATGAGAGCTACCTCAAGACGCGCCTGCCCAGCGCCAGCTCGGGCATCGAGATGAAGGTCTACCAGGGCCTCGACCAGGCCTGGCTCGACCTGCAGGCCGGCCGCATCCAGGCGGTGCTGGCGGACAGCACGGTGGGGCTCGACTGGATCACCAAGGAGGGCCGCAAGGGCGGCTTCGTGCTGGTCGGCAAGCCGGTTTCCGACCCGGAAATCTTCGGCGAGGGCACCGCCGTGGCGGTGCGCAAGGGCGACGCCAAGCTGAAGGCGCGCTTCGACCAGGCCATCGCCACGGTGCTCGGCAACGGCAGCTTCGCCGCGGTCAACAAGCAGTACTTCCCGTTCAGCATCGCCCCCGTGGCGGCCAAGTAAGGCCAGGGCCGGCGCCCGCTCGCCGGCCTTTTCTTCCACCACGAGGAACACAACCATGAACGATCTGGCCGACTACGCCAACCAGCTCCTGGCCGGGGCGCTGGTGACCATCGAGCTGGCGCTGACGTCGCTGCTGTTCGGGCTGCTGCTGGGCCTGGCGGCGGCGTGGGCCAAGCTGGCGCCAAGCCCCTGGCTGCGCCACCCGGTGACCTTGCTCAGCAACGTGCTGCGCGGCATCCCGGAGTTCCTGATCATCCTGATCTTCTACTTCGGCCTCTCCAACTTCCTCGCCGACCATTTCGACGGCGCCATCGAGATCAGCCCGTTCTTCGGCGGCGTGTTCGCGCTGTCGATCATCTTCGCGGCGTATTCGTCCGAGGTGTTCCGCGGCGCCTTTCTCGAGGTCGGCCGCGGCCAGCTCGAGGCCGGCCAGGCGTACGGGCTCAACCGCTTCCAGCTGTTCTGCTTCATCCGCCTGCCGCTGGCGTGGCGCACCGCGCTGCCCAGTCTCAACAACATGTGGCAGTCGCTGCTCAAGGACACCTCGCTGATCTCGGTGGTGGGGCTGGAGGACATGCTGCGCAAGGCGCAGATCGGGGCGCAGTACACCAAGCAGCCGTTCCTGTTCTACGCCGCGGTGGCGCTGGTCTACCTGCTGTTGCTGGCCGCCTCCAACCCGCTGTTCGGGGCGCTGGAAAAATCCGCCAACAAGGGCTTCCGCTGAGGAGAACGACGATGCTTTACGACTACCTGGGATTCGCGTTCGAGCACGGACAGGAACTGCTGGACGGGCTGTGGATCACGCTCAAGCTGCTGGCGCTGTCCTCGCTGGGGGGCTTTTTGCTGGCGCTGCCGCTGGCGGTGGCCAGGGTGTCGCCGAACCGCACCGTGGCGGCGCTGGCGCGCGGCTACTCGGCGCTGTTTCGCGGCACCCCGCTGTTGGTGCAGATCTTCATCCTCTACTACGGCTTCAGCCAGTTCGAGGCGGTGCGCAACTCGCCGGCGTGGTTCGTGCTGGCCGACGCCTTCAACTGCGCGCTGCTGGCGCTGACGCTGAATATCGCCGCCTATATGGCGGAAGACCTGCGCGCCGGTATCATCGGGGTCCCGCACGGCGAGAAGGAGGCGGCACTGGCCTACGGCATGGGCCGGTTCGGCAGCTACCTCCACATCATCCTGCCGCGCGCCATCGGCATCGCCGCCCCGGCGCTGGGCAACGAGGTGGTGTCGCAGCTCAAGGCCAGCGCCCTGGCCAGCGTGATCACGGTGCTGGAGATGACCGGCGTGGCGCGGCGCTTCTCGGCGCAGAGCTACAGCACCGATCCGCTGATCGTGGCCGGCCTGCTCTACGTCGCGGTCACGCTGCTGCTCTCGCTGCTGGCGAGGTTGGCCGAACGCAGGATCAATTGCCATCAGCCGCGCTGAGCTGATGGCACTCGCCGCCGTCCGGCAAGGGGCCGGACGCGGCGCATAACGGAGAAAGAGAACATGGCATACAGGCCCGAAACCCTGGTGGTGCACGCCGACTACGACGTCACCGACGACAAGACCGTGGCACCGTCCATCCATTATTCCGCCACCTTCAAGGCGGCCGACGCCGCCGAGTTCGCGGACATGTCGGAAATCCCGCAGCACCCGCGCAACTACACCCGCTACGGCAACCCGGTGCACGAGCGCGTGAAGAAGATCATGGCCGAGCTGGAAGGCACCGAAACCGCGCTGGTCACCGCCTCGGGCATGGGCGCGGTGGCGGCCACGCTGCTCACCTTCGTCGCGGCCGGCGACCACGTCATCGGCCAGACCAGCCACTACATGAGCACCACGCGCCTCATGGACGAGATGCTGCGCCGTTTCGGCGTCGAGGTGACTTTCGTCGAGCAGGGCGACCCGGAGGCGTTCCGCCGCGCCATCCGTCCCAACACCAAGTTCATCATGCTGGAAACCCCGGCCAACCCGTTGCTGACGCTGACCGATCTCGCCGCGATCACCGCCATCGCGCGCGAGCACGGCGTGCTGACCATCGCCGACAACACCTTCGCCACCCCGCTCAACCAGCGCCCGCACGACCTCGGCGTCGACATCGTGCTGCACAGCGCCACCAAGTACCTGGGCGGCCACCACGACCTCACCGCCGGCGTGATCTGCTGCAGCCACGAGCAGGCCGAGCGCATCTGGAAGACGCACATCACGCTGGGCTCGGTGCTGTCGCCGATGGACGCCTGGCTGCTGCTGCGCGGGCTGCGCACGCTGCCGATGCGCATCGAGCGCATCAACGCCAACGCCCAGGCGCTGGCCGAGACGCTGGAAGCCCATCCCAAGATCGAATCGGTGCTCTACCCGGGGCTCGCCAGCCACCCGCAGCACGAGCTGGCGCGGCGGCAGATGCGCGGCGGCAGCGGCATCGTGGCGTTCTCGGTGCGGGGTGGCTACGCCGAGGCCGAGCGCTTCGTCTCGCTGCTCGAGCTGCCGCTCAACGCCGCCAGCCTGGGCGGGGTCGATTCGCTGGTGATCCACACTGCGGCGATGTGGGCCGGCACCATGACGCCCGAGCAGATGGCGGCGTCGGGCATTCCGCTCAACGCCCTCCGTTACGCGGTCGGCGTGGAGCACATCGACGACATCAAGGCCGACGTGCTGCAGGCGCTGGAACGGCTGTAACGGCGGAACGGGAGGGGGCCGGGGGCGGGCGCCCCGGCCTCGTCAGGGGAGGTCAGGGGTGCAGGCGGTCGACCACAGACGACAGCACGAAATGCGTCTTGGTGTTTTCCACCCCGGGCAGGCTGGAAATGACCGACCAGATCTCGTTGATGCGCTCGTGCGAGCGCGCCTCCACCGTCAGCAGCAGGTCGATGTCCCCGCTCAGCACCGCGCAGTAGGTCACCTCGGGGATCGCCGCGATGGCGCGCGTGACGTCGCTGCCGCGCATGCGGTCCTTGCGGTAGACCTGTATCACCGCCGGCACCAGGGTCTCGCTGCCGTGCGGGCGCTTCTGGCGGATGGTGTAGGCCGCGATCACGCCGTGCGCCTCCAGGCGGTCGATGCGCTGGCGCGTGGCCTGGCGCGACAGCCCCACCTTCAGCGCCAGCGTCGACACCGGGGTGCGCGCGTCGCGCGACAGTTCGTTGAGAATCTTGCGGTCGATGGTGTCGAGGTCGTTATCGTGCATGGTCTCTCCCTCCGGGCGGGTGGCGCCGGGTCAAGGGCTGGGCAGGAATGAGGGTGCCGGGCGCGGCGCGGGCTAGCCTTCCGCGCCCTCGAGCGGCACGAACAGGCTGGTTTTCAGGGTATTCAGCACCACGTTGGTGGTGATGCGCCGGATCATCGGGTTGCCCTTCATCACCTCGGCGGTGAGCCGGTCGTAGCTCTCCACGTCCCGCGTGGTGATGATGGCGATCAGGTCGGCCGAGCCGGTCACGTAGTAAATCTGCTGGATCGCGTCGACGTGGCGCGCCCACTCGCGAAACCGCGCCACCGTGTCGTAGTTGTCGCGCTCGATTTCCAGCGCCGCGATGAAGGTCATGGGGCGGCCGACCACGGCCTGGTCCAGCACCGCGATCTCCGCCGCAATGATCTTTTCGCTGCGCAGCCGTTTAAGGCGCTTTTGCACGGCGGAGGTCGACAGCCCCAGTTGCGCGGCGATCGCCTCGGCCTTGAGCGAGCAGTCGCGCTGCACCAGCACCAGAATCTTGCGGTCGAAGGCGTCGAGAGTAGCGGGCATGGCGAAGTCCAATCCAGCGGGGTTACAGGTAGAAGGGATGCGCGGGGCTCACCCCGGCGCACGCTCTGACCTGATCGAGCGCCGCCATCAGCGCGTCCCGCGCTTCCGCCGCGGAGCCCGCGAAGCGCACCGGGGGTAGCGCCAGAGTATCGATTTCGTGCGGCAGGCGATAGGGCCGCTCGTTGCCGAACTCGCCCTTGGCGATCAGCGCCGTGCCCCGCATGCCGAGCAGGCTCAGGCACAGATAGCCCGACGCGTTCGACCGCAGCGCCTGCCACAGCGGGGCGTACACCGTGTCGAGTTGCCGCAGCAGCGGGATTTCGTACGAGCCCGGCCACCAGACGCGGGGCTCGCTCGACCACAGCCCGCAGGGCAGGGCCGCCACGATTTCCACGGCACCGTCGCTTGCCACGCCGGCGTAGGCGCCGACCCGACCCGCGCGGTCGCGCGCCGAGCAGACCAGCGGGGCGGCGGCCTCGTCGCGCCAGTCCGGCAGCGGCACGTTGAGCGGCCGCAGCGCCGCCAGCCAGGGCCGCGCCGCCGCGAGTTGTTCATGGCTTGGTGCCGGCGCCTCGGCGACCAGCAGGCAGACCCATTTCGGGCCGGCCGCCATCGGAGCCAGCGTGGCCCCGCCGGCCAGCGCGGCTAGGCGTTGCTCGACGCGCCGGGAAAGGACAAACGGCAGTTCGGACATAGCTCCTCCTTCGTCATGCAGCCACGGCTCGGCTCCCGTTCCACCGCGTCTCGGTGCCACGGGGCGGAACACCGCGACGCCGCTATTGCGCTCCATTTTGCCGTGGCGATACGTCTGCCAGACATCGAATAAGCGACTGAAATCGACGAAATGCCGCGCAATATCGGCAAATCAGTCCGCCATTCCGCGACAAAGCGCACGGCTGGCTACGGCGCGCGTTATCGCGCCAAGCGACGGGTTCAGACTGGTGGCGACAGGAGCGTCCCGCCTCGCGCGGCAGCCGCTGCAATGGCTGATCGTCCGGGGTATAGCGCAGTGTCGGTGCGGTGATGGCCGGGAGTCGGGGGGCGCGGAGAAGGGTCGGGGCGGAACGAGGCGGAAGCCGCCAGGGGGCTGGCGGCGGCGCCCGGGCTCGGGATCGCCGAGACCGGGTGCGGGGCGCTTACAGCCAGAAGTCGCTGCGCGTGCGGTGCGCTTCGACCAGGCGCTGGAACACCTTGGGGTCCTTGGTGTAGGTCAGTTCGCCTTCCTGGGGCTGGTACAGGTCCAGCAGGCGCGAGGTCCAGAAACGCAGCGCGGCGGCGCGCAGCATCACCGGCCAGCCGCGCTTTTCCTCGGCCTCGAACGGGCGGATCGACTGGTAACCGGCCAAGAGCGTGCGCGCCAGCTCGCCGTCGATCTCGCCGTCGGGACGGCGTGCCCAGTCGTTGACGGCGATCGCCACGTCGTACAGCAGCACGTCGTTGCAGGCGTAGTAGAAGTCGATGAAGCCGGCGATGGCGTCGCCGTTCATCAGCACGTTGTCCTTGAACAGGTCGGCGTGGACCACCCCGGTGGGCAGGTGGTCGAAGCGGTGGCTGTCCTGGAAGTGCACCTCGGCGCGCAGGCTGGCGGCGTCGGCCTCGTCCATGTAGGGGTAGACTGTGGCGGCGGTCTGGCTCCACCAGCGCGGGCCGCGCGGGTTGTGCATCTTGCGCGGGAAGGTGGCGCCGGCCAGGTGCAGCTGCGCCAGCATCTCGCCCACGGCGCGGCACTGCGCCGCGTTCGGCGCCTCCACGTCGCTGCCGGGCAGGCAGGTCACCAGGCAGGCCGGCTTGCCGGCCAGCAGCGAGGCGAAGTTGTCGGTGTGGTCGGCGATCGGCGCCGGGCAGGCCACGCCGTGGCGCGCCAGGTGGCTCATCAGTTCGAGGTAGTAGGGCAGCTCGTCGAGCTTCAGCACCTCGAAGATGGTCAGCACGTAGCGGCCGTGCGTGGTGGTGACGAAGTAGTTGGTGTTGGTGATGCCGGCGGCGATGCCCTTGAGCTCGACCAGCTCGCCCAGCGCGTAGCGCTCGAGCCATTGTGCCAGGGTGTCGTTGTCGACGGTGGTGTAAACCGACATGCCGCCCCCGTCAGAATCGGAACAGGACCCAGCGCGGGATTACCAGGCGCTGGTTCGAGTCGATCTGTCTCATGCTGCCGTTGCCTTCCTCGTCCATCAGGTAGTACGGCACGCCATGGGCGGGGGTGACCTTGATCATGTAGAGCTGACCGTTGATGCGGTATTCCTCGATCTTGTCGCTGCCCTTCTGGATGATGCGGACTTCGGGTTCCACGGCGGCGTTGGCGTCCGTCGCCACGGTGGGCGGCGGCGGGACCACCGCCTTGGCGGGGGGCGTGTCTGCCAGGGCCGGGACGGCCACGAGCAGGAGGAGGGGGAGCAGGCGGCGCATGGCGGCGTTCCTTGAGTTCATGAAGATTACAGATTGAGCAATTGTTCGCGTTCTTCCGGCAGTGCCTCGAAGCCACGCGTCTCGTAGTGCTTGAAGATGGCCTCGACGATCTGTTGCGGATCGTCGATCAGCTTCAGGAGGTCGAGGTCGTTGGGGTTGATCAGCTGGTCGCCGACCAGTCGCTCCTTCACCCAGTCGAGCAGGCCTTTCCAGAACTCGGTGCCGCACAGGATGATCGGAATCTTGCGGCTCTTGCCGGTCTGGATCAGCGTCAGCGCCTCGAACATCTCGTCCAGCGTGCCGAAGCCGCCCGGCATCACCACGTAGGCGATGGCGTGCTTGACGAACATCACCTTGCGCGGGAAGAAGTGGTTGAACTTGATCGACAGGTCCTGGTATTCGTTCGGCTTCTGCTCGTGCGGCAGCACGATGTTGAGCGCCACCGACGGGCTGCGGCCGTAGAAGGCGCCCTTGCTGGCGGCTTCCATGATGCCGGGGCCGCCGCCGGAAATGACCGAAAAGCCCGAATCCGACAAACGACGGGCGATTTCCTCGGCCAGCTTATAATAGGTGTGGTCTCGCGGGGTGCGGGCGCTGCCGAAGATGCTGACGGCGGGCTGGATCCCCTGCAATTCTTCCGCCGATTCGACGAATTCGGCCAGAATCTTCATCACGTGCCACGCTTCGCGCGAACGGAAACGCTGCATCGCGGCGTGACGGTCGCTCGTCTGCGGCAATTTATCGGACAAGCTCATAATTATTCGCCTTCTATGAAAACGTTATTATTGATCGACGGCTCTTCTTATCTGTATCGCGCTTTTCACGCCATGCCCGATTTACGTTCTCCGGAAGGTCAACCGACGGGAGCGATCTACGGCATGGTCAACATGCTGCGTCGCCTGGAGAAGGAGGTCCGGTTCGATTATAGCGCCTGCGTTTTTGACGCAAAAGGCAAGACCTTCCGCGACGAGCTCTATCCCGACTACAAAGCCAACCGGCCGTCGATGCCGGAGGAGCTGGCCAGCCAGATTACGGCGGTGCACGACGTGGTGCAAGCGTCCGGCTGGCCGATCCTGGTGGTGGACGGCGTCGAGGCCGACGACGTGATCGGCACGCTGACGCGCCAGGCGGAGGCGGCCGGCATGCAGGTGATCGTCTCCACCGGCGACAAGGACATCGCCCAGCTGGTGTCGCCGGTGGTGACGCTGGTCAACACCATGACCAACGAGACGCTGGACGAGGGCGGGGTGAAGGAGAAGTTCGGCGTGCCGCCGAACCTCATCATCGACTACCTGACGCTGATCGGCGACAAGGTCGACAACGTGCCGGGCGTCGACAAGTGCGGTCCCAAGACCGCGGTCAAATGGCTGGAACAGTACGGCTCGCTCGAGGCGGTGATGGCCAACGCCGCGGCCATCTCCGGCAAGGTCGGCGACAATCTGCGCGCCGCGCTCGACTGGCTGCCCAAGGGGCGCGAGCTGATCACCATCAAGTGCGACGTGCCGCTCGACGCCGAGATGCCGCAGGGCATGGAAACGCTGTTGCACCGCGAGCGCGACAAGCCGAAGCTGATCGAACTGTTCACCCGTTTCGGCTTCCGCAGCTGGCTGCGCGAGGTGAGCGACGCCAACGGCAGCGTCACGGCCGATGCCGCCGCCCCGGCTTCGGCCAACCCCGGCGTCAACGGCGAGCTGTTCGGCGCCGCCGAGGATGACGAGGCGCCCGCCGCCGCCGTCGAGCGCCGTTACGAGACCATCCTCACCGCGGCGCAGCTCGATGCCTGGCTCGCCAAGCTGGAGGCGGCGCCGGTGGTGTCGCTCGACACCGAAACCACCAGCCTCGACCAGATGGAAGCGCGCCTGGTCGGCATGAGCTTCTCGGTGACGGAAGGCGAGGCCGCCTACCTGCCGCTGGCGCACCACTACGCCGGCGTACCCGAGCAACTCGACCTCGACGCCACGCTGGCCCGGCTCAAGCCCTGGCTGGAGAACCCGGCCAGGAAGAAGCTCGGCCAGAACCTCAAGTACGACCGCCACGTGCTGGCCAACCACGGCATCGCGCTGGCCGGCGTGGCCGACGACACGCTGCTGGCGTCGTACGTGATCGAGAGCCACCTGACGCACAATATGGACGACCTGGCGCAGCGTCATCTGGGCGAGAGCACGGTGAGCTACGAGGAGATCTGCGGCAAGGGCGCCAAGCAGATCGGTTTCGCCGAGGTCGACATCGCGGTGGCGTCCAACTACGCCGCCGAGGACGCCGACATCACGCTGCGCCTCAACCGGGCCCTGGCCGGCAAGCTGGAAGGCCGCCTGGCCAGCGTGTACCGCGACATCGAGCTGCCGGTGGCCGAGGTGCTGTTCGCGATGGAGCGCAACGGCGTGCTGATCGACCGCCAAAGGTTGGCCGAACAAAGCCACCAGCTCGGCAGCCAGATGCTGCAACTGGAGCAGGAGGCCTACCAGCAGGCCGGCCAGCCGTTCAACCTCAACTCGCCCAAGCAGCTGCAGGAAATCCTGTTCGGCAAGCTCGGCATCGACACCAAGGGCGTCAAGAAGACCCCGTCCGGCGGCTTCTCCACCGACGAGTCGGTGCTCGAGCAGCTGGCGCTCGACCACCCGCTGCCCAAGCTGATCCTGCAATACCGGGGGCTGGCCAAGCTCAAGTCCACCTACACCGACAAGCTGCCGTCGCTGATCCGCCCCGACACCGGCCGCGTGCACACCAACTACGCGCAGGCGGTGGCGATCACCGGGCGCCTGGCGAGCTCCGACCCCAACCTGCAGAACATCCCGGTGCGCACCGCCGAGGGCCGGCGCGTGCGCGAAGCCTTCATCGCGCCGCCGGGCCACCGCATCGTCAGCGCCGACTACTCGCAGATCGAGCTCAGGATCATGGCGCACCTGTCGGACGACGCCAACATGCTGGCGGCCTTCGCCAGCGGCGAGGACATCCACAAGACCACCGCCGCCGAGGTGTTCGGCGTGACGCGCGAGCAGGTGACGTCGGAGCAACGCCGCGCCGCCAAGGCGATCAACTTCGGCCTGATCTACGGCATGAGCGCCTTCGGCCTGGCCGCCCAGCTCGACATCGAGCGCAACGCGGCGCAGCAGTACATCGACCGCTACTTCATGCGCTTCCCCGGCGTGGCCGACTACATGCAGCGCACCCGCGAGGCGGCGCGCGAGCAGGGCTACGTCGAGACCGTGTTCGGGCGCCGCCTCTATCTGCCGGAGATTCGCGCCAGCAATCCGGGCCGGCGCAGCGGCGCCGAGCGCGCCGCGATCAACGCGCCGATGCAGGGCACCGCCGCCGACCTGATCAAGCTGGCGATGATCGCGGTGCAGCGCTGGCTGGTGGCGGAAGGCCTGGCCAGCAAGCTGATCATGCAGGTGCACGACGAACTGGTACTGGAAGTGCCGGAAGCCGAACTGGCGCGGGTCAAGCAGCGGCTGCCGCAGATCATGGCCGGCGTGGCCGAGCTCAAGGTGCCGCTGCTGGCCGAAGTGGGGGCCGGGGAGAGCTGGGAGGCGGCGCACTGAGCGCGTCCGCCGCCTGCCGACCAACAACCGCCTACGGGCGGTTTTTTCTTGCCCGCTCGACCCGGCCGGGGCGGTCAGCTAGCGCGCCCGTGGTGATCGCCTCCTGCCCTTCGGTCCCGGCAACGCGCGCGGCTTGGAAAAGCCCATTCATCATGATAATCTGATGAACTTATATGACAAAAATATAATTAAGCCGTATTTGCCATGATGTATGTCGCGTTTCGTCGAGGGGAGCGGGGCTTCACCCTGATCGAGATGATGGTGGTGATCTCGATCGTCGCCATCCTGCTGGCGCTGGCCGTGCCCGGCTTCAACGCCTTGCTGGCGGACTCGCGCATGGAAAGCCGCACCCAGGCGCTGCTCTCCAGCGTGCAGTTCGCCCGCAGCGAGGCCATCCGCAGCAACGCCAGCGTCTACCTGTGCGCGCTCAACACCAAGAGCAACCTCGACGTGCAGGGCTGCCAGGGCAAGGCCAAGAAGGGCGACACCTCGTGGTCGGAAGGCGTGCTGCTGTACGCCGACCAGCCCGGCGGCAACCCCGGGCGCTACAACAGCGGCGAGCGCCGCCGCCACGTCATGTTCAGCGGCGAGCCGACGGTCAGCTCGGCGCTCGACCAGTTCATGCTGACCCCGGAAGGGCGCCTGCCCACCGGGGTCAGCCCGTCCTGGGTGGTGCGTGACGCCGCCTCGGGGCAATGCGCCAGCGTCACGGTGCTGGCCAACGGCCGGCCACGGCTGTGCAAGGGGGGCGATTGTGCCGGCTGCGCCTGAGAACCTGTCCACGCTCTTGCTGCGCGCCCCTGATCGGGGCTCATGCGCGGTGCTGCGCGTGCAAATCTCCGATTTGCCCAGCCATGATCCTCATGTACTCCAGCACATTCCGGTTTCTGTGCTGCTCTTCACCCCGCTGAGGGGCGCTCGCGACAGATCGTGGGCAGGTTCTGCGTCCCGCCAGCGCGGCTTCTCGCTGCTGGAAGTGCTGATCGCCATGTTCGTGCTGCTGGTCGGCCTGCTGGCCTTGGCCGGGCTGCAGGCGCGCACCCTGAGCCAGACCCGCGATACCGAGATCCGCAGCCTGGTGGCGCTGCAGGCGGAAAGCCTGGCCGAGGCGATGCGCGCCAACCCGCTGCGCCAGCTCGATGCCAACGGCGCCACCGTGCTGTCCTGGGAGCACTACGTCGAGAGCGGTTACGCCAGCCACGACGCCAGCGCCCCCGCCAACAGCTGCCGCGATGCCGCCGGCTGCAGCCAGCAGAACCTCGCCGCGCTCGACCTGTGGGCCTTCAAGTCCGGGCTGGCCAGCGGACTGGCCGCCGGCAACGCCGTCCAGGCGGCGGTCTGCCGCGGCAGCGCCGCCCCGAGCCAAGACGATCCGGGCTGCAGCGGCAGCGGTCCCCTGTCGATCCGCGTGGTGTGGTCATCCCGCCTCGACGGCAAGAGCCGCCAGGCGCTGGTCGATAGCGGCCAGCGTGCCGCCACGGCGTCCTCCCCCCTCGCTGAAAACCGCTATGTCCTCGTGTTCGAGCCTTGACGTGCGCCAGCGCGGCATCACCCTGATCGAGCTGATGATCGCCGTCGCCATCGGCTCGATCATCGTCGCCGTGGTGTTCGGCAGTTTCGTCTCGACGCGCCAGAGCCTGCGTTCCGCCGAGCAGCGCATCGCACGCCAGCAGGACGCCCGCTCGGCGTTGCAGCTGCTGGCGCGCGACCTGCGCATGGCCGGCAACTTCGGCTGCGCCGCGCTGGGCGAGCGCGGCGACGACTGGCAGGTGGTGAACCGCGGCGGGGCGAGCGCCTGGCAGCAGGTCGACCAGGACAGCAACGGCCTGCGCGGCCTCGCCAAGGGCAGCGCCGCCGCCAGCGCCTGGCTCGGCGGCCTGACCGCGGACAGCGACCTGCTGATCGTCCAGTACGGCCAGGGCGCGTTCCCGCTCGCCACCCGCACCGTCAACGCCGCGGGCGACGCCGTCACCGGCCTCACTTTCCAGCCGCCCGAGCAGGGCGACTGGGCCAACTGGAGCCGGCTGGCGCTGGCCAGTTGCTCGCAGATCGACGTGTTGGCCAGCGGCAGCGGCATGACCCTGGGCAAGAGCGAGACGGCGCAGACGCTGACGCTGGACGAGGCTCATGCGCTGCCGCTCAGGACGGCCAGCCGCGCCACCGGTCATCAGCTGGGCTCGCTGGAAGTGATGGCGCTGGTGTCGCGCGCCTATTTCGTCGCCGAGGTGAACGGGGAAAAGCAGCTGCTGCGCCGCGAGATGCTGGCCGACGGCAGCCTGGGCGCCGCCACGCTGGTGGCGGACGGGGTGGCCTCGCTCGAGGTGGACTACGGCGTGCTGGACGATTGCGACGCCGACTCGACGCCGCGGCTGCATTACGCCGCCGCCGGCGAGGTGGCCGACTGGCAGCAGGTCGGCACGGTGCGCCTGACGCTGACGCTGCAGCAGGCCTCGGCGCTGCAGGCGGGGCAGAAGGTGAGCGTGGCCTACCCGCTGACGGTGGCCTTGCGGGGAGGGGTGCAATGCACACAGCGTCCGCTGCAGAGCTGAGGCAGCGCGGGAGCGCCCTGATCGTCGCGCTGATGGTGCTGCTCATGATGACCCTGGTGGTGCTGGCGTCGTCGCGCCTGATCGTCGACGAGCAGCGCATCGGCAGCAACCAGAGCGACCGCCAGGCCACCTTCCAGCTCGCCGAGCTGGCGTTGAAGGCGGCCGAGGCGCGGGTGGCGGAGATGGACCAGGCGCTCGACGTGGCGGGCAAGAGCGACGGCGCCTTGTTCGGCGCCGGCGGCGTGTTCAGCGCCAGCTGCCGCAACGACGCCAACCCGGCCGGCTGGCAGAGCGGGCTGTGTGCCACCAGCGCGCAGGTGGGCGGCGGCGCGCTCCAGTCCTGGGAGCGCACCGTCAGCGTCGGCAAGCAGAGCGTGCCCGCGCTGCACCCCTGCGGCAACGCGCTGGAATACGCCTTCAAGAGCGGCGCGGTGCAGAACCGCTGCCCCGACGTGGTGACGCTGGACGGGGTGTGGGCCAACCCGCGCTACCTCATCGAGCTGGTCGACCGGAACTACCAGGACAGCGACGGCGGCGGACGGCTGTACCGTCTCACCGTGCGCGCCTGGGGCAAGAACGCCAACAGCGTGGTGACGCTGCAAAGCTATTACGTGGTGCCGTGATGCGTTTCCTCCCTCTCAGCCTACCCCTTCTGGCCACGCTCTTGCCGTTGGCGGCGGCCGGCAGTGCGGCCAGCAGCAGCTGTAGCCTGCCTGCCGACAGCAATCCCTATCCGAGCGCACCGTTGCAGCTGTCGGTCAAGGTCACCCCCAATATCCTGCTGTTCTTCGACAACTCGGGCAGCATGGCCTGGGATGTGTACGGCAATACCGGTCAGAAGCGCGAGAGGTATTGCAACTGGCGCGGCTGCTGGTACAGCGACGTGCTCGACCCGCTGCAGGGCGAGACGCGGCTGTCGATCGCCAAGGACGTCACCAAGAGCATGATCGATGCCTATCCCGACATGCGCTGGGGCTTGTTCTCGTTCGATCCGTCCAGCAGCAAGGACGACGTCAACGACCGTGTGGACTTGCGCTACAACCGGGCGGGGCGGCTGGTGGCGGAGGTCGGTGGCGGCCAGGACCATCTCGACCGGGTCAAGAGCGCCATCGACAGCCTCGGCGCCGACACCAACACGCCGCTGGCCGAGGCCTACTACGAGATGACGCGCTATTACCGCGGCATGAGCTCGGCCTATTACAAGCCGGTCAATCCGGCGTCGGGCAGCCGCGGTTCCGGCCGCTACGCCAGCCCGGTGCAGTACCGCTGCCAGGCCAACTTCGTCCTGATGATGACCGACGGCGAGCCGACCGAGGACAACGAATTTCCGCTGGCGGGCGACCCGCTTTACAGCAGTCTCTCCCCCGGCAAGGACAATCCCCTGCCGTCCTTCGCCGGGCGCGCCGCTGCCGGCGACCTGTTCACCTCCGGCAGCGACGGCGAGGGCCAGGGCTGGGACGCCGAGCCGTTCGCACGGCAGTCGATCAAGACCTACACCATCGGCTTCACCGTCGATAACACCCTGCTGCAGAAAACGGCCATGCAGGGCGGGGGGCGCTACTTCACCGCCAGCAACCGGGAGCAGCTCAAGGCCAGCTTCACCTCGGCGATGGACGACATCTACCGGCAGAACTCGACCTCGACGCCGCCGGTCAGTGGCGAGCGCCAGACCAGCGCGCTGCTGCATACCACCTACGACACCCGCAGCTGGACCTCGCGCCTGCTGAGCTACCCGGTCGACGCCAAGGGCAGGCCGGACTTCAGCCGGCCGAGCGAGGCGCTGCTGCCGGACTGGGACAAGCGCACCGTCTATACCCGCTACTACGACAACCGCAGCAACAACTGGGTGTGCAACAAGAACGGCAGCAACAAGGCCTTCGACAGCAACGTCGTGGCGCAGACGTTCAAGCCCGGCATGGCCGACAACGACAAGCTCACCTTCGGCAGCCAGCCCAACGACGTGATCCACTTCGTGCTGGGGCACGCCATGCCGGGGCAGCGCTTCGATAAGCGTTCCACGCCCTGGCTCGGCGACGTCATCGACTCGCCGCTGACCACGTTCTCGGCCACGGACGCCCACCTGGTGGCGGTGGGCGGCAACGACGGCATGCTGCACGTGTTCCGCAAGGCGACGGGCGAGAGCGCCTACCAGGAGGTGCTGGGCTACGTGCCGTTCGAGGTGCTGACCCGGCTCGTCGATCTCACCGACCCCGACTACGGCTCCGCGGCCAAGCCGCACCGCTACTACGTCAACGGCGCGAGCGTGGCGCAGACCCTGGACAATGGCCGCAGCTACCTGGTGGGCGCGTTGGCGCAGGGCGGCAAGGCGCTGTTTTCGCTCGACGTCAGCTCACTGATGTCGGCCGGCGGCAAGGCGGCCGCGCCGGCCGAGGTGGTGCGCTGGGAGGCCGGCGCGGCGAGCGGCGCGAGCGCGCTCGGCTACGTCTTCGGCCAACCGGTGATCGCCAAGGTGCGCCATCCGGTGAGCGGCGCCAGCGTGTGGGCGGCGATCAGCGGCAACGGCTACGACAGCGCCAGCGGCCAGGCCGCGCTGCTGGTGTTCGAACTGGACAGCGGCACCCTGCTGGGCGAGATCAAGGTCGGCCGCGCCGGCGGCAACGGCCTGTCCGGGCCGGCGGTGCTGGACTTCGACGGCGACAAGGTGGCCGATGCGGTCTACGCCGGCGACCTCAAGGGCAATGTGTGGCGCTTCGACCTGCGCGGCGACTGGGCGGCGCCGGCCAGCCCGTTCTGGCAGGGCGACGCCAGCCAGCCCGTCACCGCCACGCCGGCGTTGTACCGGCGCCCGGGCGGCGACGGCTACATGGTGCTGTTCGGCAGCGGCCAGCTGCTGTACGACAGCGACCGCCGCTCCACCACCGGCCAGAGCGTGTACGGGCTGTGGGACACGCCGCAAAGCGGCAAGTATTACCAGTACGGCGACCGCGAGGGCGCCGGCGGGCGCGGGCTGATCGTGCGCCAGAGCCTCGATGGCGAAGTCGGCAGCACGGTGAAGATGGCCGATGGCAGCCTGCACGACTACACCGTGCGCCGCACCACCAGCCATCCGGTCGCCATCGGCGAGAAGGCGGCCGGCGGCTGGTATCTGGACCTGGCGGCCAGCAGCGGCGAGCGCCTGCTGCATGCCCCGCTGCTGGTCGGCGAGCGGCTCTACTTCACCACGCAGATTCCCTTCGTGGCGAACCTGCAGTGTTCGGTCGGCGGCGACGGCTGGTTGATGTCGTTGGACCCGCTCTCCGGGGCGGCCCCGCTCAAGACCGCGTTCGACCTGAACGGCGACGACAAGGGCACGATCGCCGACTGGGCCGTGTTCGAAACGGGCAAGGCGGCGCAGATCCCGAGCGGCGTGCGTTCCGAAGTCGGCATGCCGTCGGCGCTGCGGCTCTACGTCAGTGCCGCCAGCAACTATCAATGGCAGAGTTATGCCGACCAGAACGGCCAGATCAACAACCGCGACAACGCCAGCATCGCCAAGGCTGGCAAGGGGCTGCGGCTGGCGTTCGGCGGCAGCAACGACGGGACGCCGGCGGGGGTGGGCATCCCCGGCGACGCCAGCAAACAAGGCAGGCGCATCGCCTGGAGGGAGATATTCTGATGCGGTACAAGGTTGGCCGAAGCCGGGGCTTCACCCTGATCGAACTGCTGATCGCGCTGGCGGTGGTCGGCATCCTGGCGTCGCTGGCGCTGCCCTCGTACCGCGAGCACGTGATCCGCGCGCGCCAGAGCGAGGCGCGCGCCGCGCTGCTCGACAATGCCCACTTCCTCGAGCGCTGGTACAGCGAGAAGGGCACCTTCAAGCAGTCGTCCACCGCCTGGCCCACCCTGCCGGTGACCGCCACCGAGTTCTACGACATCGCCTTCGCCAGCACCGCCAAGAACACCGACGACGGCGAGTACCAGCTGGAGGCCTCGCCCAAGGCGGGCAAGGACTGGGTCGGCGGCACCCTGACGCTGGACCAGGACGGCAACATCAAGCTGTGCCAGACCGGAACGGACGGCAAGGAAAGCTGCACCTTGTAGCGCGCCGCCGGGCCGGCTTCGGCCAACCTTTGAACGACAAAAAACCCGGCGTGGCTCACGCCGGGTGTTGACGGCGAGCGGACGGCTCAGTGCGCGCCGCCGTCGCCGCCCGAGTGCCCGAACGGCGGTTTGGCGAACCAGATCAGCCCGAGCAGCAGCACGAACAGGCAACCCGCGCCCCAGAACACCTCGTTGGACGCCAGCACATAGCCCTGTGTGGTGATCTCGCGTGCCGTCAGCGCCGCCTGCTGGCCGGCCGACAGCCCGGCCTGGCCCAGCAGTCCGAACCACTGCTGCGCGACGCTGCCGCCGCTGTCGATGGCGGCGGTGAGCTGGGTGTGGTGGACCGCCTCGCGCGTATCCCACAGCGTGGTGCTGACCGAGGCGCCGATGCTGCCGGCCAGGATGCGCAGGAAGTTCGACAGGCTGGAGGCGCTCGCCACGTGGCTCGGTGCCACGCGCGACAGCGTGATGGTGGTCAGCGGCATGAAGAAGCAGGCCAGCCCGATGCCCTGCACGAACTGCGGCCAGATCACGTAGGCCAAGTCCATCTGCGGCGAGAAATGGGTGCGCCAGAAGAAGCATAGCGCGAACACGCCGAGGCTCACCGTCACCAGCCAGCGCATGTCGAGGCGGTGTGCGTTCTTGCCGATGATCGGAGAGAGCATCACCGGCAGGATGCCCACCGGCGCCGAGGCGATGCCGGCCCAGGTCGCGGTGTAGCCCAGCTGGGTTTGCAGCATCAAGGGCAGCAGCACCACGCCGCCGAAGTACATCATGTAGCCCAGGCTGATGCAGATCACGCCGACGGTGAAGTTGCGGATGCGGAACAGCGACAGGTCGATGATCGGGTGCTCCTCGCCCAGTTCCCAGATCACCAGGTAGGTCAGCGCCACCACCGCGACGATGGCCATCATCACCACCTCGCTGGAGTGGAACCAGTCGAGTTCCTTGCCCTTGTCCAGCATCAGCTGCAGCGCGCCGACGCCCAGCACCAGCAGCGTCAGGCCGACGCGGTCGATCGGCAACGCCTTGATCTCGCTCTCGCGCCCTTGCAGCTCGCGCCGCGCCACGGCGGCGGCGAACAGACCGACCGGGATGTTGATGAAGAAGATCCAGGCCCAGTGCCAGTTGTCGCTGATCCAGCCGCCCAGCAGCGGGCCGAAGATCGGCGCCACGATCACCGTCATCGCCCACAGCGCCAGCGCCATGCCCTTCTTCTCGGGCGGATAGCAGGCCAACAGCAGGCTCTGCGACAGCGGGATCAGCGGCCCGGCCACCGCGCCCTGCAGGATGCGGAAGGCGATCAGCAGCGGCAGGTTCGGCGCCAGCCCGCACAGCCACGAGGCCAGCACGAACAGCACGGTCGAGGCGATGAACAGCCGCACCTCGCCGACGCGCTTGGCGAGCCAGCCGGTGAGCGGCACGGCGATGGCGTTGGCGACGCCGAACGAGGTGATCACCCAGGTGCCCTGGCTGGTGGCGGCGCCGAGGTTGCCGGCGATGGTCGGCAACGCCACGTTGGCGATGGTGGTGTCGAGCACCTGCATGAAGGTGGCCAGCGACAGCGCCAGCGTGATCCATACCAGGCGCGCGCCGGTGAGCGGAGGAGGCGTCATGGCGGGCGCTCCGGCTTAGTGGCTGGCGCCGGCGTTGGCGGCGAGCAGCTGCGCCACCAGTGCGTCGGCCTGCGCCAGGTCCGGGGTCAGGGCGCGGGTCATCTGCGCCGGCGCGGTGCGCGGCGCCTCGGCCAGGGTGGCGCCGCTCTGGTCGTGGGTATTCACCTCGACCTGCATCGACAGCCCGACGCGCAGCGGGTGCGTCTTCAGCTCGGCGGCGTCCAGCTCGATGCGCACCGGCACGCGCTGCACCACCTTGATCCAGTTGCCGGTGGCGTTCTGCGCCGGCAGCAGCGAGAAGGCGCTGCCGGTGCCGGCGGCGAGACCGGCCACCTTGCCGTGATAAGTGACGTCGCCGCCGTACATGTCGGCGTGCAGTTCCACCGGCTGGCCGAGACGGATGGTGTGCAGCTGGCTTTCCTTGAAGTTGGCGTCCACCCACACCTTGTCGAGCGGCACGATCGCCAGCATCGGGCTGCCGGCGCTGACGCGCTGGCCGACCTGCACGCTGCGGCGCGCCACATAGCCGGCCAGGGGAGCGCGCACCTCGGTGCGCTGGAGCGCGAGCCAGGCTTCCTTGAGGCGGGTGGCGGCGCGCGCCACCGCCGGCTTGCTGGCCAGCGTTTCCTGGCCGAGCAGGGCCTGGGTGCTGGCGGCCTGTTCCTGCGCCACCGCCAAGGCGGCGCGCGCGGTTGCCACGGCGTCGCGCGCGTGCGCCAGCTCCTCGGCCGACAGCGCCTCGCTGCCCGCCAGCTGCTGGCGCCGTTTCAGGTCGTCTTCGGCGCGCGCCAGCTCGCTCTGGCGCAGGCTGACCTGGGCGTTCTGCTGGCGCTCGCTGCCGATCAGCTGGCGCGTTTCGCGCACCGCCTGCACGAACTCGTTGCGCGCCCGTTCGAACGCCAGGCGGGCGTCGTTGGCTTCCAGCGTCACCACGGTCTGGCCGGCGTTGACGCGGTCGGTGTCGTCGGCGGCGATGCTGACCACAGTGCCGGCGATCTCCGGCGTGAGCTGGATCAGGTGGCCGTTGACGTAGGCGTCGTCGGTGCCTTCCTGGTAGCGCAGCACGGTGGCCCAGTAGGCGCCGTAACCGATGGCGGCGATGGCGAACACCAGGCTGGCCAGGATCAGGCCGCGCTGGCGCGAAGAGTTTTTGGCGGGTTTTTCCATGGGGTGTTCCTCAGGGCTGCGCCGGGGCCAGCAGGCCGCCGCCCAGCACGGTATTCAGGTTGACGAAGGCGAGCTGGCCGGCGGCCTGGCTGTCGAGGCGGGCGGCGCGCTGCACCAGCTCCGCATCCTGCGTGCCGAGCAGGTCCAGCTTGTTGCTGAGGCCGGCGCGCAGCCGTGCCACGCCGGCGTCGCTGGCGCGGCGGGCGCTGTCTTCGGCCTGGCGCGCGTCGGCCAGCTGCTGGCGCGCCTGGTCGCGGCCGGACAACGCGTCGGCTGCCTGGCGCAGGGCGTCGAGCACGGTCTGGTTGTAGCTCTCCACCGCCTCGTCGTAGCGCGCCTGCTCGCGGCTCAGGTTGGCGCGCAGCGCGCCGCTGTGGAAGATCGGCAGGGTGACCGCCGGGGCGATGCCGAGCATGCGCGATTCGCTTTGCAGCAACTGGCCGATGTCGAGCGACGACAGGCCGATGAAGGCACTCAGCTGCACGTTGGGGTAGAACGCGGCACGCGCCGCCTTGACGCTGTGCGCCGCTGCCTCCAGTCGTTCGCGCTGCGCGACCACATCGGGGCGCTGGCCCAGCAGGGCGGCGGTGAGCGCTGCCTCGTCGAGGTCCGGCGTGGTGCCGAGCGGGGCCGGGCTCAGGGCGTCGAGCGCGTTCGGCGCCTGGCCGCTGAGCGCCGCCAGGGCATGGCGGGCGCGTGCCGCATCGCCTTGCTGGGCGCTCAGCTGCTGTTTCAGCTGCGCTTGCAGCACTTCCAGCGGGCGCAGGACATCGGCGCTGAGCAGGCCGGCGCTGACGCGGGCGCGCAGCAGTTGCAGGCGGCTGTCGGCCAGCTTGAGGCGGGTGGTAGTGAGCTGCTGCTGCGCCAGGGCGCGCTGCAGCACGGTGTACTGGCTGGCCACGGCCTGGGTCAGCAGCAGCTCGGCCTGGCGGGCGTCGAGCGCCTGGGCGCGCTGCTGCCCCAGTGCGGCGTCCAGTTCGGCGCGGTGCTTGCCCCACAGGTCGAGCTCCCAGCCGCCGTCGAGCGAGATCGCGTACAGCGTCTGGTAGCTGCCGCCGATCGGCGGCGGCAACAGGCCGTTGGCGGAATAGCGTTCGCGGTCGAGGCTGGCGTTGGCGTCGAGTTGCGGGCCGCGCCGGCTGTCGGCCAGCCCGCTCAGCGCGGCGGCTTCGCGCACGCGGGCGGCGGCCAGTTTCAGCGACGGTGCTTGCCGGCGCGCGCTGGCGATGAGCTGGTCGAGTGCCGGGTCGCCCAGCGCCTGCCACCAGTTGTCGTGCACGGTGTCCGCCTTGGCGGCCGGCAGCGCCAGGCGCTCGGCGTTGAGCGGGGTGGCGGGGGCGGCGCTCGGGGCCGGGGTGGCGCAGCCGGCCAAGAGGCCGGACAGCAGCAGCATTCCCAGGGCGGGCTGCCAGTGGGGGCGGGGGAGTGGAGGTTTAGTCATGCAATTATTCATTTGCAAAATAATAACCATGGTTACTATATGGTCGACAAAAAACCGGCCAGGCCGGTTCCTGCTCAGCCGCCGAGACGGGCGAGCAATTTGCGCAGCAGACCCTCCAGCTGCACTTTTTCGTCCCCGCTGAAGTCGGACCACAGCGAGCGGTTGCGGTCACGCGCCACCGGCATGATGAGCTCGACGAAACGGATGCCCGCGTCGGTCAGCACCAGCCGGATCTTGCGGCGGTCTTCGGCGCAGGGCTGGCGCTCTGCCCAGCCGTTCTTCACCAGTTCGTCCGAGATGCGGGTGGCGTTGGTGCGTGAGGAGTCGAGCGTGTCGCTGATGTCGGACGGATACAGCACGTGGTCCGGGCAGGCGTACATCGTCATCAGCGTCATCCACACCGACTCGTGAATGCCGTAGTCCTTCAGCGCCTCGTTCAGGTAGGCGCCGAGACGCGGCATGATGTGGTAATAGAGCCGGGTGAGGATGACCTCCTGGCGCGGCACGCCGGGAAAGCGGCTGTCGACACGGTCTATCGCCTGTTCGAGCTGGTGAAAGGATTTGTTCATGGCTCGATTATAGTAAACCGTGTTACTATTTCGCAAGAAACATTTTGCCGGTTGGCAGATTCACTGCCCGAGCAGGGTCAGTACCCGCTCCGGAGGCCGGCCGATCACGGCCTGTTCGCCTTGTACCGCGATCGGGCGCTCGATCAGGCGCGGGTGGTCGACCATCACCGCGATCAGGTGGCGGCGCTCCAGCGTGACGTCGTCCAGGTGCAGCGCCTGGTACTCGTCCTCCTTGTGGCGCATCAGCTCGCGCGGCTCCAGCTGCAGCAGCGTCAGCAGCCGGTCGAGTTCCTCGGCGCTGGGGGGGGTTTTCAGGTAGTCGATGATCTCGACGTCGGCGCCGGCGTCCTGCAGCAGTTTCAGTGCCTCGCGCGACTTGGTGCAACGCGGGTTGTGGTAGAGGCGAATCATGTGGGGTTCCCCTTTTTTAGCGGACGGCTATTGTGACCCAATAGGCTGGCCGGGGCCAAGCCGCCGCCATCCGCGCGGCCGGGCCACTTTAGATTATTTGGAAAACGACGATTTGATGCCTTCACAGACTGTTACTTCCCCGAGCGCCACGCGTTCGCGCGGCCTGGCCCTGGTGCTGGCGCTGCTGGCGACGCTCGGGCCGTTTTCGATCGATACCTTCCTGCCGGCGATGCGCGCCATCGGCGCCTCGCTCGGCGCGAGCCCGGTGGAAATCCAGCAGGCGCTCACCGTCTACCTGTTCTGCTACGGCTTGATGATGCTGTGGCACGGCTCGATTTCCGACGCCGTGGGACGCCGTCCGGTGGTGCTGGTGACCACCCTGTTGTTCGGGGTGGCCTCGGTCGGCTGCGCGCTGGCCGACAACCTGACCACGCTGTTGATCTTCCGCGGCCTGCAGGGACTGTGCGGCGGGGCCGGCCTGGTGGTGGGGCGGGCCATCATCCGCGACCGTTTCGACGGCGCCGAGGCGCAGCGCATGATGTCGCAGGTGACCATGCTGTTTTCGCTGTCGCCGGCGATCGCACCGGTGGTGGGGGGCTGGCTGTTCGGCGCCTTCGGCTGGCATTCGATCTTCGTGTTCATGGCGCTGATCGGCTTCGGGCTGTTCGTCATGAGCTGGTTCTCGCTGCCGGAGACGCATGGCCACGAGCGGCGCCAGCGCCTGCACTTGGGCACGCTGCTCGCCAATTACGCCCGGGTTGGCCGAAAACGCGAATTCCAGCTGTTGGCGGCGGCGGTGTCGTTCAACTTCGCCGGCTTCTTCGTCTACATTCCGGCGGCGCCGGTGTTCCTGATGCAGCACCTGGGGCTCGGGCCGGAGCAGTTCCTGTGGATGTTCGGCCCGGCGGTGGGCGGTATCATGCTGGGCGCCTTCCTGTCCGGGCGCCTGGCCGGGCGGCGCGATGCGCGCCAGATCGTCAACCTGGGCTACGGCGTGATGTTCACTGCGCTGGCGGCCAACCTGCTCTACAACCTGCTGTTTCCGCCCGCGCTGTTCTGGAACGTGGCGCCCTTGATGCTCTACACCACCGGCATGTCGCTGGTGGCGCCGTCGATCACGCTGATCCTGATGGACCAGTTTCCCGAGCTGCGCGGCACGGTGTCGTCGCTGCAGGGCTTCACCCAGACCATGATGTCGAGCCTGGTGGCCGGCGTGATCGCGCCCTTGGTGTGGGGCAGCCCGCTGACGCTGGCGCTGACCATGGCGTGCTTCCTCTGCCTGGGCTTCGGCTTCCGCATGGCATTCCGGCGCCGCCTGGCGCGTGGCGTGGCGCTGGCCGGCTCATCGCGTTGATCTAGATCAAGATGAAATTCATTCTCATCTATTGCGCCAGGTGAGATTACGAATGATAATGACTCCCGTTAATTGATCGGCGCCGGCCGTTGCCGGCAGTCCGCCATCCTTCATTGGGAGAACCGAATGATCCGTCGTCTGAGCCACGTCGCGCTGGCCCTTGCCGGTGTCGCCGCCGCCTCGTCCGCCCTCGCCGCCGAATACCCGATCGGCAAGCCGCAAATCAAGAACGGCATGGAAATCGGCGCCGTCTACCTGCAGCCGGTGAAAATGGAACCGGAAGGCATGATGCGCAAGGCCGCCGAGTCCGACGTGCATCTGGAAGCGGACATCCACGCCGTCAAGAACAACCCGAACGGCTTCGCCGAAGGCGACTGGATGCCGTACCTGGTGATCAAGTACGAGGTCAGCAAGGTCGGTTCCAACCAGACCATCAAGGGCGACTTCATGCCGATGGTGGCGTCCGACGGCCCGCACTACGGCGACAACGTCAAGCTGATGGGGCCGGGCAAGTACAAGCTGAAGTACACCATCCAGGCGCCGAGCGCCAACGAGCACGCCCATTTCGGCCGCCACGTCGACAAGGAAACCGGTGTCGGCGCCTGGTTCAAGCCGTTCGAGCTGAACTACGAGTTCACCTACGCCGGCACCGGCAAAAAAGGTGGCTACTAAGAACCTATCCCATTAGGCGGCTACACCTTCGCATCTTGAGCGCCGGTGCTGCTCTGAGCGTGCGAATCTTTAGATTCGCTCAGCCATGATCCTCATGGACCCTGTGTCCATTCCGGTTCCTGTGCTGCGTCGGCACTCAACCTGCCTCGGTTCGCACGCCCACTGGAATAGCTTCGAGCCACCTGTGCCACGATCTGATTGCCGCGTCGCAGCTTCCTGCGGCGCTTTTTCCCTTTCTAGCAGGAGCGTTGTTTGATGAAGCGTGCATGGCTGATGGTGTTGGCGCTGGGGCTGGCTTCGGCCAACGTGCTGGCCGAAGAGTTGCCGGTGTACCGGCTCGAGCTCAAGGACGGCAAGCTCAATCCCGCACGGCTGCAGGTGGCGGCCGGCAAGAAGTTCAAGATTGAGCTGGTCAATTCCGGCAAGACCCCGGTCGAGTTCGAGAGCACCCCGCTGCGCAAGGAAAAGGTGCTGGGCCCCGGCGCCGACTCGTTCGTGGTGATCCAGCCCTTGAGTCCGGGCGAGTACAAGTTTTTCGACGAATTTCACATGGCCACGGCGCAAGGCGTGATCGTCGCCAAGTAAGCCGGCGGGCAGGGAGGCAACAATGGGACAGGTGCTGTTCATCGTCTGGCGCGAGAGCGTCGAGGCCATGCTGGTCATCGGCATCCTCTACGCCTGGCTGAATAACCACGGCGAAGTGGCGGCGCGCGGCAAGCGCTATCTGTGGGGCGGTGTGCTGGTCGGCTTCTTGTGCGCCATCGTGCTGGCGCTGGGCCTGTTCGGCGCGGCCGAGCTGTTCGGCGGCGCGCAGGACAGCTTCCAGACCGTGATGGTATTCACCGCCGCCGCGCTGATCGTGCACATGGTGCTGTGGATGCGCGAGCATGGCCGCACCCTGAAGCGGGAGCTGGAAAGCGGCCTGGCGGATAACGCGGCGCGCAACAACTGGTGGGGCGTGCTGACGCTCACCGCCATCGCCGTGGCGCGCGAGGGCAGCGAGACCGTGGTGTTCCTGTACGGCATGCTGGCCGGGGCCGACGGCAGCACGCTGCTGTCGATGGGCGGCGCGGCGCTGCTGGGCTTCCTGCTGGCGCTGCTGACCTTCTTCCTGTTGCAGCTGGGCGGGCGTTTCCTGTCGTGGCGGCTGTTCTTCCGCGTCACCGAGGTGATGCTGCTGCTGTTGGCGGCGGCGCTGTTCATGAACGGCATCGAGCACCTGATCTCGATGGGTTACCTGCCGGCGCTGGTCGATCCGCTGTGGGACAGCTCGATGCTGCTCGACGACATGTCGCCGGTGGGCGGCGTGGTGGCGGCGCTGACCGGCTATCGCGCCCATCCGGCGCTGATGAGCCTGTTGGCCTACGGCATGTTCTGGTTGCTGATGACGGGGTTGATGAGATGGCGGCAACAACAGCCGGCGGCGTGAGCCGCCTGTTGGCGAAGGGCGGCGACTGGCTGCGCGATCATGGCCCCCTGCTGCAGCGTCTGCAGTGGGTGGTGGTGCTGGTCTACGCTTTCCTGCTGGTGGTGCCGGCCTGTCTGCCGCTGCCGCCGGACACGGCGCGCATGGTCGACAACCTGACCATCTTCGCCCAGTTCGTGTTCTGGGGCATCTGGTGGCCGTTCGTGCTGCTCAGCATGGTGCTGTTCGGCCGCGTCTGGTGCGGCGTGCTGTGCCCCGAGGGGGCGCTGTCGGAATGGGCGGCGCAGAAGGGCCTGGGCCGGCCGATCCCGCGCTGGATGCGCTGGGGCGGCTGGCCCTTCGTCGCCTTCGTGCTGACCACGGTGTACGGCCAGCTGGTGAGCGTCTACCAGTATCCGAAAGCCGCCCTGCTGGTGCTGGGCGGCTCGACCGTGGCGGCGGTGGCGGTGGGTTTCGTCTATACCCGCGGCAAGCGCGCCTGGTGCCGTTACCTGTGCCCGGTCAACGGCGTGTTCGGCCTGCTGTCCAAGCTCGCCCCGCTGCACTTCAAGGTGCAGGAAGAAGCCTGGCAGGCGTCCATCGCCAACAAGAGCGTGATCCGCATCCAGGCGGTCAACTGCGCGCCGCTGCAGCCGATCCGCCACATGAAGGGCGGCAGCGGCTGTCACATGTGCGGGCGCTGCAGCAGCCACCGCGACGCGGTGACGCTGTCGCTGCGCTCGCCCAGCGCGGAGGTGGTCGAGGTGGCCGAGCGCGAGGCCGACGGCTGGCAGACGCTGCTGATCGTCTACGGCCTGCTCGGCGTGGCGATCGGCGCCTTCCACTGGAGTGCCAGCCCCTGGTTCGTCACGCTCAAGCAGATGGCGGCGGAGTGGCTGATCGCACGCGACATCTGGTGGCCGTTCGAGAGCAACGCGCCGTGGTGGCTGCTGACCCACTACCCGGAATTGAACGACAGCTTCTCCTGGCTCGACGGCACCATGCTGCTGGGCTACGTGTTCGCCACCACGCTGGCGATGGGCACGGTGATCAGCGTGCTGTTGGCGCTGGCGGTGCGCTTGGCCGGACCGTGGCAGCGCCAGCGCTGGCACCACCTGGCGCAGGCGCTGATCCCGCTCGCTGGCTGCGGCGTGTTCCTCGGCCTGTCGGCGCTGACGGTGACGCTGCTCAAGAACGAGGGGCTGCCGGTGTTCTGGGTCAACGACTTCCGCCTGCTGCTGCTGGCTTCGGCCAACCTGTGGTCGCTGTGGCTGGCGGCGCGCATCGTGCGGCGCTGGTGCGGCGGGGTGCGCTGGCTGGCGGCGCTGCTGCCGTTCCTCGGCACGCTGGCCTGGGTGGACAGCGCCTGGGGCTGGATGTTCTGGTGGTGGTGAGTTCGCATTGAGCAGCGGCCGAGTCATCCGCAAACCTTGTTATCTTGGGTTGCTGGTCAACTCGCTGGGGGGGCTCTCATGTTGCGGTGGCTGGCTGGGCTGTTGCTCACCGCACTGACCATCCCTCTGCTCCTCGCACGCATTCGCGCCGAGGAGGCTCTGCTGCGTTCGCAGTTTGGTGGAGAGTACGAGGCGTACTTTCCCCGCACATGGCGGCTGATCCCTTGGCTCTATTAATGTGAACGGGCAGGTTGGTCAGGTCTGATTCCCATCATTTCGACATCACGTCCCAAGTGCGCTTTGCTTCTAGTCGTAGTCGGCCGCGTGTTTCTTGGCCTCCATTTGTCTTCGGCCTGCATACGCCCCCGCCTGCCTGGCGGGCAAGGCCAGGCAGGCGAACGGGTCAATCACTGTAGGGTCTGCACATAGGCCCCGAGCGCTTGCATGTCGTTTTCACTCAAAGTCTTGATGATGGACTGCATGGCCGTAGCCGCAGGCCGTTGGCTTGTCTCGAACACATGTAGCTGTTTGACGATATAGGCAGCATGTTGATTGGCCAGGCGCGGGGCCACCTCGGTGCCTTCTGCCTTGGCACCGTGGCAGGCGGCACAGGCTGTTGTGCCACTGGCGGGACGGCCATTGTGGTAGAGCTCATTGCCCGCGCTGAGCAATGTGCGGTCTACCGGTGCGTGGTCAGGTTGTGGCTTTTGTGCGGCGAAATAGGCCGCGAGACCACTAATGGTGGCATCGTCCAGCGTCCCGGCTACGCCCCACATGTAGTCGTGGGCGGATTGATCGCTGCGATTATTGGCGCGGAACGCTCGCAACTGCTGTTCCAGATAGGCGGGTTGCTGCCCGGCTAGGCGCGGGAACAACGGGGAAACGCTGTTGCCGTCGGCACGGTGACAATTGGCACACCATTGCCGTGCTATATCTTCAGGGCTGCCTGCCGCCTGGGCATGTGCTGCCAGCAGACTGAGACCAAACACGGTCAAAATATGAGCGATACGCATGACGATTCCCCTTTAAAAGGCGATCCAGGTATAAAGGTAGGCCGTGTTGTTATCGCTGGCGTTGTGGCCGTTGCCGTCAAAGTTGTTGGTGGCACCGTTAAGTTTGAGGTAGCCGGTGTACTGCAACGCGAGTCGCCAGTATGGCTGGATCATGTAGTTCAACTCGGTGATATAACCGCGGGTATCCGGCCGGTTCGTGACTGGGAAGGCCACGTTGTCTTCCGACCCGCGCTGATCGAAGACGCCGAGCGTTACGCCATACTTGCGCTGGTACCAATACGAACCTTTTAGGTGGAAACTGTTGAGGGTACTGCTCGAATTTTCTCGGTCGACGCCGATGTGGGAGGCATCCCAGTTGGTATGCTCATGGATCAGCGACAGCTGGGCTGAGGCCGAATGCGGCTCTGCCAGATACTGGTACTGCATGTCAACGCCAATGTCGCGGAAATGGTCGGTCGGCGAGGTGCTGTCGGTTGGGTCGATATTCACCCTGGCGTTCATGCCGAACGTGCCGATCGACAACGAATGCGAGTCCCATTCACGATTGTAGGCAAAGCGCCAGTAGGGGTTGGTGCCCTGGAGCCGGCTGTCGATTTCGGCACCATGGCTCAGTACCGAAAAAGCACCGTCGGCAGTGCGATAGCCGCCCAGTTCAAAGTACCAGGATTTATTCAGGAAGGCGTAGGCGCTGAGTCCCGCTACCTGTTGTGCCAGCCCGCCTTCAATCAACGTGGCGGGCGGCGTGATACCCCACACCCCGGCGATGCGTGAACTCTGGAACGGAAAGGCAAAGGCCGGGGTCGAGTTCCATACATCCTGCACGGTCGGGTTGTTATTGAGCGTCAGGCCATAGATCAGGTCGAGATCCTCCCGGGAGATGTGATCGACCAAGCGGATGTCGTTATTATCGACCGAGGTGTGCCCGGAGAACTGGGTGGTGCCGTCCGCCTGCGGCTTGGCATTGAGGTTGTTATAGGTCCATTGCGAAAATAGCCCGACATGATCGGACAGCTTGCCCGCCACGAACAGGCTGCCTCCCTCCAGGACCGGGTCTCCATTCTTGGGAAAGCCCGCGTCGTTGCCTTGGGTGCTGTTGACTTGAGTGATCGAACCGATCGCCATCGCAGCTAGAGGAAACAGCTGAGTGGTGCCCAGGGTATAGCCGGACAATTTGAAGAGGCGTCCATACGGGGTGAGTTCTGGAAAACTGACGTGACAGGCGACGCAGGCCTGCCCGGTTTGGCGGGCATAGCTGGGGACGGCCTGCACCGCCCCCGGCCACATGATCGCCAATGCTCCCAGCACGGTTCCGATCCAACGTACGATTTGACCAAAATGCATGGCAACCTCCCCTAATAGCTAATCAGGCATACCATGTCGGTATAATGGGTTATCTCAGGCGGGAGAAAGCTGAGATTTGCATGAATTTGATCTGGATTAATCCGGGTGTGATTAGCTCTGTTGCCAAGGCCAAGGAGCGCTGGGGATGTAAAGTGCCGGGGTATCCTTACCGCCTAGAACGACCAGCAGCAACACCGTCGTCGATCCGCCGCATGTCGGAGGTGATAGTGCGGAACCATGCGGACCAGCAAAATTAACGCTTTAAGTCAAAATCGGCTGTTTTCATCCATTTTCTTGCCGACGTTCGACATCGATCCGGGCAGCAAGGCGATGCGATGTCGCTGAAGGGTCTCGACGACAAGGTGCTGTTCAGCAAGACCCTGGCCCAGGCCTGGGCAGGCCCCTGACGGCCACCGTTCTGGCCTGGGAGGCCAGGCGGTGGCATGGGCTCCTCGTCAGGCGGCGGCGTTGACCAGCGTCGGCTTCAGCACGCGCACCAGGTCGGCGGCGCTGATGGCCACCAGGAAGCCGCGCTTGCCGCCGTTGATGTAGAGCGTGTCGAGCTCGGCGATGCTCGCCTCCATGTACACCGGCATGGCGTGGCGCGTGCCGAACGGGCTGGTGCCGCCCACCTGGTAGCCGCTGTGCTTGTCGGCGGTCTTGGGGTCGCACGGGTTCACCTTCTTGGCACCGATCTGCTTCGCCAGCATGCCGGTGCCCACCTCGCGGTCGCCGTGCATCAGCACGATCAGCGGCTTCTTGTGTTCGTCTTCCATCACCAGGGTCTTGATGACGACGTGTTCGTCGACCCCCAGTTCACGCGCCGACACCGTGGTGCCGCCTTTTTCCTCGTAGGCGTAGAGATGGGGGCTGAAGGGCACGCCGTGCTCGCGCAGCACGCGCACCGCCTGGGTCACCGGGGTCTTGTCCTTGCTCATGGCTGTTGCTGTGGCGGTAGAAAGGGTGAAAGGGTAGGGCGAAACCGCGTGTCTGCCAAGATGCCGCCGCCGATTTGCGCTAGGTCAAGCCAGCCCGGATTAAGGTCTTGAAAATCATCGGCTAAGGACCATACCTAAGGTGAGCGGCTACCGGTCATGCCGGCGGCCGGGCGACTGTTTCTTGTAACCCGACAGGAGGAGTAACACCATGAAAGACCTGATTCGTCGCACCAGTCTTGAACCGTTGCTCGACGACATGTTCAAGGGCTTCTTCGTGCGGCCGTTCGGCTTCGAAGCCGGCGCCGACCTGGCCGGCGGCATCAAACTCGACGTCAAGGAAGACGACAAGGCGTACACCGTGCATGCCGAGATTCCCGGCGTGAAGAAAGAAGACATCAACGTGCAGATCGAAGGCGGACGGGTGCAGATTTCCGCCGAGGTGAAGAAAGAGTCTGAGACCAAGGAAGGCGAACGTGTGCTGCGTTCCGAGCGCTACTACGGCCAGGTGTCGCGCAGCTTCCAGCTGGCGCAGGACGTGGACCAGAGCACGGCCACGGCGCGCTACAACGATGGGGTGCTGGAGCTGACGCTGCCGAAGAAGACCGGCGGCACTTCGCGCCAGCTGACCATCGAGTGAGCCGTCCGTTCTGTGCTGAAAGGCCGCCGCGAGGCGGCCTTTTTCATGCCTGTGGCTTGCCCTGAGCGGCCGTCCTGGCTGTGCGTGCGCGCCAGTAGAGCCGCAGCCCCAGCAGCAGCGCCAGCACCGCGGCGTAGATCAGCGGCTGGCGGATGTCCTTCTTCACCAGCCACCAGTAGTGGGTGACGCCGAGTATCGCCACCGCGTACACCAGGCGGTGCAGCCGCCCCCAGTTGCGCTTGAGCCGGCGCAGCCAGCCGTCGGTGGAGGTCACGGCGAGCGGCGTCATCAGTAGCAGCGCGGCGAAGCCGACGGTGATGAACGGGCGCTTGGCGATGTCCTTGACGATGGCGTGCCAGTCGAAGAACTGGTCCAGCCACACATAGGTGGTGAAGTGCAGCGCGGCGTAGAAGAAGGCGAACAGCCCGAGCATGCGGCGAAAGCGCTGCAGCACGTTCCAGCCGGCGAGCCGGCGCAGCGGCGTCACGGCCAGCGTGGCCAGCAGCCAGACCAGGGTCCAGGTGCCGGTGGAACGGGTGATGAACTCGATCGGGTTCACCGCTTCGCCGTTGAGCACAATCCACGCCGTGCGCATCAGCGGCAGCAGGCAGGCGACGAAGACCAGCGCCTTGGCCAGCGCGAGCGGTCGCGAGGCGGGACGGGCGGGGTTGGCCGAAGCCCGCGTGCGCGCCGGCGAGGGCAGGGTCTTGTCAGAAATCACGGCGCAGGTCCATTCCCCGATACAGGCCGGCGACCTGCTCGGCATAGCCGTTGAAGGGCAGCGTCTTGCGCTTGAAGAATTCGCCGATGCGCCGCTCGCTCGCCTGGCTCCAGCGCGGGTGGTCCACCGCCGGATTGACGTTGGAGTAGAAGCCGTACTCGTCCGGCGCCGCCAGGTTCCAGCTAGTGAGCGGCTGCTGTTCGGTGAGGCGGATGCGCACGATCGACTTGATGCTCTTGAAACCGTACTTCCACGGCACCACCAGCCGGATCGGCGCGCCGTTCTGGTTGGGTAGCGGGTTGCCGTAGAGGCCCACCGCCAGGATGGTGAGCGGGTGCAGCGCCTCGTCCAGGCGCAGCCCTTCGCGGTACGGCCAGTCCAGCACGCGGCGCTGCTGGCCGGGCATCTCGGCCGGGCGCTGCAGGGTCTCGAAGGCGACGTACTTGGCCTTGCCGGTGGGTTCGACCTGCTTGAGCAGGCTGGCGAGCGGGAAGCCGATCCACGGGATCACCATGCTCCAGCCTTCCACGCAGCGCAGGCGGTAGATGCGCTCTTCCTGCGGGAATTTCAGCAGCTCCTCAATGCCGAAGCGGCGTGGTTTCGCCACGTCGCCGTCCACCAGCACGCTCCACGGCCGCGTCTTGAGGCGCCCGGCGTTGGCCGCCGGGTCGGCCTTGTCGGTGCCGAACTCGTAGTAGTTGTTGTAGCTGGTGATGTCCTTGAGGCTGTTGAGCGGCTCGCTGGTCGACAGCGGGCTCTTCCTGGCGGCGAGCGCGGCCAGCGTCTCGCCCGACAGCATCAGGCCGGCGGCGCCGAGCATGAAGTTGCGGCGGTTGAGGTAGACCGCTTCCGGGGTGATCTCGGAGGGCGGGATGTCGGACGGTTTCTTGATCAGCATGGTGGCAGTCTCCACGGGGAATTCACCTTAGTCGGCGTTCCCGGACTGATCTGACAGCCGATCGTCGAAACGGTTTCGCCGCCGCGCTCAGGCTCCCGGCCAGGGGCGGCCCAGCGCGCTGCCCTGCGGCCCGGCGGCGGCCAGGTTCGCGGCGATCGCCTGCAGCGCCGGCCAGCGCGGGCCGCACCATGCCGGGGCGATCAGGGTCGGCGCCTGCGCGGTGGCGGAGATGCGATGATAGACCACCTCGGGCGGGGTGTGGCGGATCAGTTCGGCCGCCAGCGCGGCGTAGTGCTGCTGCGTCAGCGGGGCGATCTCGCCGCGCCGGTACTGCGCCGCCATGCGGCTGCCGCGCACGATCATCAGCGGGTGCAGCTTGAGCCCCTCGACACCGATGTCGAGCACCGTGGCCAGGGTCTGGTGCACGTGGGCGTCGTCCTCGCCGGGCAGCCCGGCGATGAGGTGGGTGCAGACCTTGAGCCCGTGCCGGTGCGCCCGCTGCACCGCGTCGCGGTAGTCGGCGAGGCCGTGGCCGCGGCGGATGCGTTCCTGGGTGGCGTCGTGCGCGGTCTGCAGGCCCAGTTCGAGCCAGATCTCGTAGCCCTGCTGCTGGTAGTCGGCGAGCAGCTCGAGCGCGCTGTCCGGCACGCAGTCCGGGCGTGTGCCGACGCACAGCCCGACCACGTCGCTCTGCGCCGCCGCCTCGTCGTACAGCGCCTTGAGCGTGGTCACTTCGGCGTAGGTGCTGGTGTAGGCCTGGAAGTAGGCCAGATAGCGCCGGGCGCGGTCGGTCTTGTGTTTTTCGCGCGCGATCTGCTCGGCGATGGAAAGGGCGGCGGCGTCGCGGCCAAAGCTTTTGACGTCGCAGAAGGTGCAGCCGCCGCGGTCCAGCGTGCCGTCGCGGTTGGGGCAGGTGAAGTCGCCGGCCAGCGACAGCTTGTGCACCTTTTCCCCGAAACGGGTCTTGAGGTAGTGGCCGAAGGTATGAAGGTGGCGGGTCAGATCCATGCGCGGCCGGGCTCGTCGGCGGAAAAGCCGGCAGTCTAGCGGCTTTGCCGCGCCGCCGGCCTGAGCCGGATCAAGGATTCCGGGGCGAGGCGCCGGTCTGGTGCGGGGCGTGCGTCAGGGGGCTACAGCCGGTGGAAGCCCGCCAGGTAGAGCCCGACGAAGATCAGCGAGCTGATCAGGAGCGCCTGCGCCAGAGTCTGGAACAGTTCGCGCAACGTCTCCTTCTGGCGGCGGTTGAGCAGCCAGCGCGCCACGGCGTAGAGCACGGCGCAGAGCACGAAGAACTTGAACAGGCGACCGATCATGGGGGGCCCTGGCGGGAAGGAGAGGCGATTATCCGGCGCCGGTGCTATGCGCACAAGCCGATGCAGATATAATCGTTCAAAACCGCGCCGGCCCGGACCGGCCATAACACGTACGCCTTGAAGCCGACAAAACCATATCAAAGAGGCACTGTTTTCACTATGTCCACAACCGAATCGTCGGTCGGTATCGTCAGCGCCCAGCAGGCGCTGTTCGACGTGCCGCTCGATCTGGCCTGCGGCAAGACGCTGACGTCGTACCAGCTGATCTTTGAGACCTACGGCGAGCTGAACGCCGCCAAGAGCAACGCCATCCTGATCTGCCACGCGTTGTCCGGCCACCATCACGCCGCCGGCCGCTACCAGCCGGACGACAAGAGCGCCGGCTGGTGGGACAGCATGATCGGGCCGGGCAAGCCGATCGACACGCGTCGCTTCTTCGTGGTGGCGCTCAACAATCTGGGCGGTTGCCACGGTTCTACCGGCCCCTCCAGCATCAACCCGGCCACGCGCCAGCCGTGGGGCTCGGCCTTCCCGGTGGTGACGGTGCCGGACTGGGTGACGGCGCAGGCGCGGTTGGCTGACCGTCTCGGCATCGACCGCTGGGCGGCGATCATCGGCGGCTCGCTCGGCGGCATGCAGGCGCTGCAGTGGAGCATCGACTACCCCGATCGCGTCGCCAACGCCATCGTCATCGCCTCGGCGCCCAAGCTGTCGGCGCAGAACATCGCCTTCAACGATGTGGCGCGCCAGGCCATCCTCACCGACCCGGACTTCCACGGCGGCGACTTCTACCAGCAGGATGCCATCCCGCGCCGCGGCCTGCGCCTGGCGCGCATGCTGGGCCACATCACCTATCTGTCGGACGACGGCATGGGCGAGAAATTCGGCCGCATGCTGCGCTCCGGCGAGTACAAGTTCGGCTACGACGTGGAGTTCGAGATCGAGTCCTACCTGCGCTACCAGGGCGACAAGTTCTCCGACTACTTCGACGCCAACACCTACCTCTTGATGACCAAGGCGCTGGACTACTTCGATCCGGCCAAGGACCACGGCGGCGACCTGGTGGCGGCGCTGAAGAAGGCGACCGCCAACTTCCTGGTGGCGAGCTTCACCTCCGACTGGCGCTTCTCGCCCTTGCGCTCGCGCGAGCTGGTGCAGGGCCTGATCGCCGCCGACAAGCGCGTGGCCTACGGCGAGATCGAATCCGCCCACGGTCACGACGCCTTCCTGATGACCGACCAACCCTATGTAGACCTGATGCGCGCCTACCTCGACCGTGTAGCCAAGGAGGTGGCGGCATGAGCCAGCACTCCGAAACGACCTTGCGCCCCGACCTGCGACTAATCGCCGACTGGATTCCCGCGCGAGCCCGCGTGCTCGACCTGGGCTGCGGCGACGGCGCCCTCTTGGCCCACCTGCAGAGCCACAAGCAGGTGGCGGGCTACGGCGTGGAGATCGACGTCGGCAACATCGCGCGCTGCGTATCCGCCGGCGTCAACGCGGTGCAGGGCGACCTGGAGGCGGGGCTGGCCGATTTCCGCGACGGCAGCTTCGACCACGTCATCCTGTCGCAGACCATCCAGGCGATGCAGCACACCGAGGAGATCCTGCTGGAGATGCTGCGCGTCGGGCGCGAGGCCATCGTCACCTTCCCCAACTTCGGCTACTGGGAAAACCGCTGGCAGATCCTGCAGGGTCACATGCCGGTGTCGGAGACCATTCCCTACCAGTGGTACGACACCCCCAACATCCACTGGTGCATGCTGGGCGACTTCGAGGCGCTGTGCGCCAAGAACGGCATCGGCGTGCTGGAGCGGGTGGTGATGAACGAGGGGCGGCGCATCCGTGTCCTGCCCAACCTGCGCGGCAGCCTGGCGTTCTACCGCGTGGCGCGCCACGCTTGACGCGCGGGGTGGCTCGGGCCGCCCCGTTGTTTCACGGACCCCGCGCCCGAACCACGCCATGGGCACGGGGTCTAGCCTCTTTCGGCCAACCTTTGCCCCCTATGACTGAATCCGCGATTTCCTGGCGCCGCGTGATCTTCTCGCGCACCATGCTCACCTGCGTGTTCACCGGCTTCGCCTCCGGCCTGCCGCTCTACACGCTGATAAACCTGCTGCCGGCCTGGCTCAGGAGCGAAGGGGTGGACCTCAAGGCGATCGGCCTGTTCGCGCTGATCCAGCTGCCGTTCACCTGGAAGTTCGTCTGGTCGCCGCTGATGGACCGCTACGCACCGCCGCTGTTCGGGCGCCGGCGCGGCTGGATGCTGCTCACCCAGCTCGCGCTGATCGCCACCATGGCGGGGTTCGGGGCGTTCACGCCGAAGCAGGAGCTGTGGGCCATCGCCGCGCTGGCGCTGGCGGTGGCGTTCTGCTCGGCGAGCCAGGACATCGTGCTCGACGCCTTCCGCCGCGAGATCCTGAGCAACCAGGAGCTGGGGCTCGGCAACACCATCCACATCAACGCCTACCGCCTGGCGAGCCTGATCCCCGGCTCGCTGTCGCTGATCCTGGCCGACCACCTGCCGTGGGGCACGGTGTTCTGGATCACCGCGCTGTTCATGCTGCCGGGGGTGGCGATGACGCTCGCGGTAAGCGAACCGAAACTGGCCGCGGCGGCGCCGAAGACGCTGCGCGAGGCGGTGGTCGAGCCGTTCCACGAATTCCTCACCCGCAGCGGCCTCAAGGGCGCCGCGCTGGTGCTGGGCTTCATCTTCCTCTACAAGCTGGGCGACAGCATGGCCACCGCGCTGGCCACGCCGTTCTACCTCGACATGGGCTTCACCAAGTCGGAGATCGGGCTGGTGGCGAAGCACGCCGGGCTGTGGCCGGCGGTGATCGGCGGCCTGCTGGGCGGGGTGTGGATGATCAAGCTCGGCATCAACCGCGCGCTGTGGGCGTTCGGCGTGGTGCAGGTGGTGTCGATCCTGGGGTTCGCCTGGCTGGCCGGGCAGGGACCGTTCACCAGCATCGGCGCGGCGGAGCTGTCGCGCCTGGCGCTGGTGATCGGCTTCGAGGCGCTCGGCGTCGGTCTCGGCACCGCCGCCTTCGTCGCCTACATCGCGCGCACCACGCACCCGGCCTACACCGCCACCCAGTTCGCGCTGTTCACCAGCCTGGCGGCGGTGCCGCGCACCGTGGCCAACGCCGCCACCGGCTACCTGGTCGAGGCCATCGGCTGGGCGCCGTTCTTCCTCTTGTGCACGCTGCTGGCGCTGCCGGGCATGGCGCTGCTGGCGAAGGTCGCGCCATGGGGGCGCGACGACGGCTGAGAGCCACTTCACAAGCATTCCCTATACCGTTTATCGATCTAGATATTTATGTCCGCTAGAGGATTTAGGGGTGGTGCTGACCGCTGGCAGGCAAGGGGGCTGTGTCGCCAGCCCCCTTGCAACCCCAGGCGACCCCGACGGCCCGTGAATTCCCGCCTGGGCTGGGTAGGGCAAGGCGCCGCCGAACGCCATGCGTGCAAATCCATCGCTGGGCCAATCGGAGATTGGCACGCGGAGATTTGCTCAGCGGACCATTTGCTAACGTCACATCGCTCAAACAAGCGGCGGCTTAAAACCTCGCTCTACCCTGCCCAAGCGGCACGGGCCAACGGGGAGTGGGGCGAGCACGTAGGATGGGTGGAGCGCAGCGCAACCCATCTCCGATGTGATCCGGCCCGGGCGGCGCAATATGGCGTGGCGGCGCGCAGGTTATGCCCCTGCCGCCGCTCGGCCCTGTCAGTCGTGTTTGGCCGCCAGTTTCAGCGCCGCTTCGGCCAACCTTTTGCCCTGGGCGATGGCCAGCGTCTTCTCGTCGTCGCTGATGCGGCGGTCGTTGTTGAGCCCGGCGACGTGGCTGACGCCGTACGGGGTGCCGCCGGACTGGGTCGTGGACAGCGCCGGCTCGGTGAACGGCAGGCCGAGGATCAGCATGCCGTGGTGCATGAGCGGCAGCATCATCGACAGCAGCGTCGATTCCTGGCCGCCGTGCAGGCTGGCCGAGGTGGTGAACAGGCAGGCCGGCTTGCCCGCCAGGGTGCCCGCCATCCACTCCGCACTGGTGCCGTCGAGGAAGTATTTCAGCGCCGCGGCCATGTTGCCGAAGCGGGTCGGGCTGCCCAGCGCGAGGCCGATGCATTCCGCCAGGTCGCGCCGTTCGACGTAGGGCGCACCGGCCTCCGGCACGGAGGGCTCGGTCGCCTCGCACACCGTCGACACCTTGGGCACGGTGCGCAGCCGCGCCTGGCAGCCGGGCACGCTCTCGATGCCGCGCGCGATCAGCCGGGCCAGCTCGCGCGTGGCGCCGTGCTGGCTGTAGTAGAGAACCAGAATATCCTGCATATCGTCGTCCGAATCGTTACCATAAAGCGATAAGCATCAATCTTAGTGCAATTCGGCCGGCTTGCCGCGCCGCGCGGAATTTTCCGTCGTTCAACGCACTCTTTAGTCCCTTTGCCGAAATTCTGATCCATTCATGTGTCTTGCCAATCGAATTGAACCCTACCGCGGCTTCGCCCGTTTCCTCGCCCGCCGGGTCGGCACGCATCGCGTGCTGCAGGTGGCCGGCAGCCTGACCTTCACCACCTTGCTGGCGCTGGTGCCGCTGTTGACCATCGTGCTGACGGTGGTGGCGGCGTTCCCGGTGTTTGCCGACTACAGCGCGCGCTTCAAGCTGATGCTGCTGTCGACGCTGGTGCCGGAGTTCGCGGGCAAGGTGATCACCGTCTACATGCGCCAGTTCGCCGACAACGCCGAGAAGCTGACCGCCGCCGGCATCGTCATGCTGGGGCTGACCTCGCTGATGCTGATGTCCACCATCGAGCGCACCTTCAACGCCATCTGGAGCGTGCGCCGCAGCCGTCCCTGGCTGCAGCAGGGCATGGTGTACTGGAGCGTGCTGACGCTGGGGCCGATCGCCTTCGGCGGCGGCCTGATCGGCTGGCACTGGCTGCTCAAGGCGACCCATTTCGAGCGCTATTCGCGCCTGCTGGACGAACTGCTGCAGCGCGGCGGCAGCATCTTCCTGACCACGCTGGTGTTGTCGCTGCTGTACCGCGTGGTGCCGAACCGTTTCGTGCCCTACCGTCACGCGCTGTGGGGCGCGCTCGTTACCGCGCTGTTGCTGGAGGTGACCAAGGCGGTGTTCGGCTTCTACATCGGCGAGGTGGCGTCGTACAAGCTGGTGTACGGCGCCTTCGCCAGCATCCCGATCCTGTTGCTGTGGGTGTACTGCCTGTGGCTGGTGGTGCTGACCGGCGCGGTGTTCACCGCCTCGCTGTCGTACTGGGAGGGGCAGGCGTGGCGCCGCCGCTTCGAGCCGCGGCGCCGCTTCCTCGACGCGCTGGAGGTGCTGCTGCTGCTCGACACCGCGCAGCGCCAGGGCGTGGCGCTGACGCCGGTGGAGCTGCGGCGCGAGGTACAGGTGGGCTACGACGAACTCGGGCTGGTGCTCGACAAGCTGGCGCAGCTGGGTTACGCCCAGCGTGGCCAGCGCGACGGCTGGGTGCTGATGCGCAAGCTCGAGACCATCCCGCTCGCGGAGCTGTTCCAGCTCTTCGTCTACCGCTCCGACGTCGGCTACGACGACGATATCGGCCAGGGGCTCGACACCCTGCTGGCGCCGGCGCTGGAGCGGCTCGATCAGGAGACGCTGGCCGACTTCGCGCGCCGCGTCGGGCGGAAGTAGTCGGTGTTGGCGTAGAACGCCGGATCCTCGTTGTCCGGCCACCAGCCGGGAATCCCCAGCAGTGGCAGCGGCCACAGTTCGCGCGGCCGCGCCAGCCAGCCGTCGTCGGCCAGCGCTTCGGCCAAGCGGTAATCGAGCTGGGCCAGTTGCCGGGCGTAGGGTTGGCCGAAGAACGCGTCATCCACCGCCAGCACCAGCGCCTTGCCGCACCAGCCCAGGTGCGGTTCGAGGCCGGTCTCGAACAGCGCGTGGCCGAGCGTGAACACGCCGATGCGCCGCCCCCAGTCGTGCCTTCTTGCCACGAACAGCTCATGCCAGCGCATGTCGTCCAGTGCCGCGGTCAGCGCCGGGTCGGTGCTGGCGACGACCGCCCCGCATTCGTCCAGCAGCGTGGCGGCGTCGCGCAGCGGGCCGCGCCGCACCTCGCCGCGGGCGATGGCGCGGGCGTGGCGCGCGTTCAGCGCCGCCTTGCTGCGCGGCCACGCCAGCCAGGCCAGCGCGTTGAACCAGTCGTGCCAGTTGCCGTGGCGGGTCGGCACCTCGCCGCTCTGCGCGATGTGCAACTCGTAATAGTCCTGCGGCTCCAGGTCGCAGACGAAGCGCAGGTCGTTCGGTACCGCGCAGCCGGCGGCGCGGGCGCGCTCCAGCAGGCGGTCGTAGTCGGCCTGGCCCGGCCAGTCGTCGCCGTCGGCGAGCGGGGCGTAGGGGCGCAGCGGGGCGTACAGCGGATGGGGGAAGTAGGTCGAGTGCCAGCGGGTCACGATGGGGCGCGATGAAGCAAAGGCGCCATTCTACCCCGCTAGCGGCAGCGACGGCGGGTCGCCGTCGTAACGGATGCGGTTGCGCCCCAGCGTCTTGGCCTGGTAGAGCAGGGTGTCGGCGCGGCTGAGCGGGCCGTCGATGTCCTTGTCGTCGGGGAACACCGAGGAGATGCCGATGCTCACCGTGTAATGCACCGCGACGCCGCAGGCCATCACCACGCTGCCGTCGACCTCGGCGCGCAGGCGCTCGGCCAGGATGCCGGCCTCGGCCAGCGTGGTGAACGGCAGCAGCACGCCGAACTCCTCGCCGCCGAGCCGCCCGACGATGTCGGCATGGCGGAAGGTGTTGCCGCACAGCGTGGCGAAGTGCTGCAGCACCTGGTCGCCGGTGGCGTGGCCATGCTGGTCGTTGATGCTCTTGAAGTGGTCGAGGTCCATCATCATGATCGACAGGTCGTGGCCGTAGCGCTTGCTGCGCAGCACCTCGGCCTCGCCCACCTCCATGAAGGAACGGCGGTTGAGCAGCCCGGTCAGGCCGTCGCGCGTGGCGAGGAAATACAGCTGCTTCTCGTGGCGGTCGCGCTCCAGCGCGATCGACGCCAGGTGCGTGCAGCGGTCGGTCAGGCGCAGCTCGGCCTTGCCGGGGTTGCGCGGGGTCGGGTAGTAGATGGCGAAGGCGCCCAGCATCTCGCGGCTGCTGGAGTAGATCGGCGTCGACCAGCACGAGCGCAGCCCGTGCGGCAGCGCCAGATAGCGGTAGTTTTCCCAGCGCGGGTCGTGGGCGATGTCGCTCACCACCACGCGCTCGCCGGAGAACACCGCGCTCCCGCAGGAACCGGTCTCGGGGCCGATGGCCAGGCCGTGCAGGAAACCGCTGAAGCTGGCCGGCAACGACGGCCCGGCCGCCAGGTTGAGTTCGGTCTTCTGCTCGTTGAGCAGCATGATCGAGCACACCGCCTGCGGCCGCTGCGCCTCCACCAGCCGGCACAGCCGGGTCAGGATATCGTTCAGCGGCTGGTTGTTGGCGATCATCTCCATCACCGCGTTCTCGTCGGCCAGCAGGCGCGAGCCCAGGCGCAACTCGGTGATCTCGCGCCCGATCGCCAGGATCGACACCAGTTCGCCGTGCGCCCCCAGCTCGGGAATCAGGTGGATGCTGAAGGTCGCCGCCTTGCCGAAGACGTCGAGCTCCACCTCGAGATGGCGTGCCTCGTGCCGCGCCAGCACCGCCTGGAAAGCCGGCTCCAGGGTGTCCAGCGCGCCCTGTGGCCAGCCCTGCTGGCGCAGCGTCTTGCCCAGATGCTCGTGGCGCGGCAGCGGCAGGTAACGGGTGATGCTGCGGTTGATGAACTGGCAGCACAGGTTCAGGTCGTAGCGGGCGATCACGTCGTCGGCGTTTTCCACCAGGGTGCGGAACACCTGCTCGCGCCGCAGCAACTCGCTTTCGGCGTGCTTGCGCGAGGTGATCGACTGGCACAGGCCGACGATGGCGCTGATTCGGCCGTCCTCGTGGCGCAACTGGGTGCGCTGCTCCAGCCATTCCCAATGGCCGTGGCCGTGGCGGAAGCGGAACTCAAGGTAGGCCGAGCCGGTGGCGAGGCGCTCCGGGTGCTCCAACATGGTGCGCAGGGCGTCGCGGTCGTCCGGGTGCACCCGTTCCAGCCAGTGGTCGAAACCGATGTCGACCCAGCCCGGCGGCAGTCCCAGCACGTTATCCGCCGCCAGCACCCGGCCGTAGACGCGGCGTGGCGCCAGGCGGTACTCGAACAGCGCCAGGCGCGAATCTTGCAAGGCCTCCCGCCATAGCTGCTGGCCGCGCTCGTCGTCGTCCTGCTGGCTGATGTCGTGCAGCAGCAGCCAGCTGAGGCCGGCGTCCTGGCCATCGAGGTCGGCAAGGCGCTTTTCCAGCCGCAACGACAGGGGGGCCGCCGCCGGGCGGTTCAGCTCGCAGCGCCGGGTTTCGCCCCCGCCGCCGTGATCGGCCAGCCAGCTGCGGGCCTCGCCTGGCAGGTGCAGGTCGTCGAGGTGGGCGAGCGGGGCGCCCAGCAGGCGCCGCGCCGCCGTGTTGGCCTGCAGGATGCGGCCGTCCGTGTGCAGCAGCAGGCAGGGCGCAACCATCTCCGCGCAGGCCTGCAGCCGGCGTTGGCGTTCATGGTGGCGGCGCTGCAGCGTCGTGACGGCACTACCCAGTGCCATGCCCGCCAGCATGGCCAGTAGCGCCAGCAGCCAGCCCGATGACGGCATCAGCGGCGACCCCTGATCAACCTGAAGGGACGGGCTGCCACTGGAAAAGGCAGAAATACGGTCGTGCAGCGTGGGAAAATCGGTGTCAAGCGGGCCTCTGCGTGGCGGTCAGTCTCTTCCAGTATCATAGGACGTCCTGTGTTGCTCCGGACGAGTTCCACGGGTCGTCGTTTTTTTACAACATTTGCAGTATGCTTGGGGCATCGATGGGAGCCGCCTGAATGGATTATTTTCCGATCTTTATGAAACTGCGCGGCGAGCCCTGCTTGGTGGTGGGAGGGGGCGAGGTCGCCCTGCGCAAGGTGCGCCTGTTGCGCTCGGCGGAAGCGGCGGTAACCGTGGTGGCGCCGGAGCTGGTGGCCGAACTGCGCGCCATGGCCGGCGCGGGAGACATCCGCCATGTCGACGGCCGCTTCAGCGGCGAACAACTGGCCGGCATGCGCCTGGTGGTGGCCGCTACCGACGACCGCCGCGTCAACCTGGCGGTGGCGGAGGCCGGCCGGGTGCAGGGCATCCCGGTCAACGTGGTGGACGACCCCGACATCTCTAGCTACATCACCCCGGCGATCGTCGACCGCTCGCCGCTGGTGATCGCCCTCTCCACCGGCGGCGGCGTGCCGGTGCTGGCCCGCCTGCTACGCGCCCGGCTGGAAAGCCTGATTCCCGCCGGTTACGGCCGGCTGGCGAGCTTTGCCACGCGTTTCCGCGATCGGGTCAAGGCGCGCTTCGGCGAGGTCGAGGCGCGGCGCATCTTCTGGGAGTCGGTGCTGGAAGGCCCGGTGGCCGACGCCGTGATGCTGGGCAAC